>CACXGR010000107.1 GCA_902767235.1 uncultured Lachnospiraceae bacterium
CCCAGGCAAGAAGCTGCTGCGCACCCGCATCTACTATTTCTTGAATAGCATTCATCAGAAACATATAAAAACCTCCCTGCTCATTATAAAGCAGAGAGGTTTTTAATGATTTATAATTTTTCTATTTTTTGTACAGCACGCGAAGCAGCTCCTGGAAATTCCGGGTCATGGAGATGGCCTCCAGCATGTCTGTGTTTCTGGAGATCTCCAGCAGCTCATCGTAGACACGGATCATCAGCGTGTCGTCCATGTCGGACTGCTCAGGCAGCGCCATGAAGAAGATGATGCGGACTTCGTGCCCTTTGAAAGTGGTGGGCTCTTCGAAGATGCCCATAGCCAGAAGCATGCGGTCATTGGCCGTCTGGATCCCGTGGGGGATCGCGACGCCGTTGTCGAAGACCATCGTCCCTTTCTCCTCGCGCTCTGCGAGACGATCGCCGAATCCCTCGTCAATATAGCCTTCGTCGGCCAGGATCTCGATCATCTCCTCCAGCGCGTCCGGATAGCTGCGGCCCTTTTCGAAGAAGAAGACCTTGTTTTCGTCCAGAAGGCTGCTCATGATGTACTGATTGTCGTCCAGCACGGGAATATCGACCTGCTCCCAGTAGCGGGCCTTCTCGAGCTTCTGCTTGAGTTCCTTCTCGTCGAAGATCTCGCGGATCCGGATGACCGGTTTGGGTGCCTTAAAAGGAAGCTCCACCGTCGACAGGATCACGTCAAAGCTCTCCAGGATCTCGGGCGAAGCCGCTGTGTCCGACATCGTCTTGATCTGGACCTGGCTGTCGACGATCTTCTTGAGCTGTACGCTGATCAGCCGTGCCGTGACGCGCCCCGTGCCGCAGATCACCGCGATGCGGAAGGGCCTTCGCTGCTCAAGGTGGTTCTCCTCGATGAATACGCCAAAGCAGGAAGCGAGGTGGCCTCTCTCATCCTGGTTCACTTTGAGGCCCTGCTCCTTTTCGATGACCCGCGCCGCAATGCCGGACATCTCATAGGCGAGAGGAAACTTGGCCTTTAGTTCCTCCAGGATCGAGTTGGGCTGCCGTATTTTGAAGCGGAGCCGGTTGAGCATGAACATGAGATGATAGTCGAACTCCTCCGCGAAGTCTCTGGGGTCAATGGAGATGTCCAGTTCTTCCTTGATCTGCGCCATGATCTTCTCGGACAGGGGCCCGATGGTCGCGTCGAGCTCCATCTCCTGGACGGAGCCGAGATCTGCCGGCGTGCGCATGCCCGCGATGGGCAAAAAAGTGAAGATCTTCTCTTCTACCGGGAAATCCACATGCAGGATCCCGCCGATCTTGTCGATCATATCATTGACACGGAAAAACTCTCCGTTGGCCGTCAGGTTGTAATAGGCGTCCGTGAGCGTTCCGATGAAGTGCCCGGTGAGGAAGCGGTCCATCATCAAGAGCAGATAGCGCTGAAACTGTCTGCCGACCTGCTTCTCAAATGCTTTCTTTTTCAGTTCGGATTGGATCAGCTCCTGAATGTCGCGATCCAGCGGATAGTCGCTGTAAAGCGCATCAAAGCAGTTCTCCAGCACATAGGTGCGGATCTCCAGCTCCTTGCCGTGGAGGATCATGCCTTTGCTGGTCTTTCCGACGATACTCAGTCCAAAGGGCTCGATCTCCTCGCGCAGCTTTTTCAGGTCGCTGATCAGGGTCGTCCTGCCCACATTCATCTCATAGGCGAGCTCGTCCGTCAGAAGCGGTGCATCTGCCCGCATGAGTTCTCCGAAGACATAGGTCTGCCGTCCGCGGGGCGTGCCGAATGCGCCGTCGATATTGCATATTTTGTCGAAGGCGCTCTTATACTGCTCCTGGTCAAAGATCCGAAGACTGTACCGTCCCTGGCTGCCCTCCACCTC
The DNA here is from genome assembly GCA_902767235.1 of uncultured Lachnospiraceae bacterium. Lineage (GTDB taxonomy): Bacteria > Bacillota > Clostridia > Lachnospirales > Lachnospiraceae > CAG-791. The sequence continues at coordinate 1,871 of CACXGR010000107.1, forward strand.
GGCGCTCCCGCCCAGGTCCTCGTTCAGCTGGCGGATATCATTTCGGATCGTACGCTCGCTGACGCCGAGTTTCTGTGCGATCGAGGCGACGGTGACACCCGATCTGTGCCCCAGTATCTGCAGTATATCCGCCGCTCTGTTGTCCGTAAATTGTTTGCTCACGTGTCTGTCTCCCCCATGTTCAGACCTTGATACATTTTGTCTCTTTCTATTATACGGATGTCTCCTTTTTCAGTTAATGCGGAAAATTTCCACGGTATGGAATGTGAGCATCCCAAACCGTGGAAATCATCAGTGAACCTGATTGAAGTTTGACAGACCGGGGGAGATCCGAAGACCACCGCCTCCGCTTCTCATCCCTTTTTGCCTGTGAGTTTCTTTTTGATGATCTTCATCTCCCTCTGTGCGGCATATTTTGCCACCACCGGAAGCTTGTCCTCGCACCTGACCATGTTGGAGGCCTCCGGGATATCTCTGGAGAGATGGATCGCGTCGAACTCGCAGCGCGTCGTGCACAGGCCGCAGCCGATGCAGCGGTTAAGGTCCACGACCGTCGCGCCGCATGAAAGACATCTGGACGCCTCCTTCTTGATCTGCTCCTCCGTAAAGGGCAGGCGCAGGTCATCAAAGGTGCCGACCGGATTGCCGGGCTTTCTGCCGGGCACCTGTCTCTTGGCCGTGTCAAAAGATTCAATGACGATATTGTCCTTGTCCAGCTCGATGAATTCCCGAAGGTCGCGGGCGATCGTCTGTGACTGACCGGGATGCACATAGCGGTGCATGCTCTCGCTCGCTTTCTTGCCGTCCGCGATGGCGTCGATGGCAAAACGGGCGCCGTGCGCGATGTCGCCGCCGACGAAGATGCCGGGCTCAGCAGTCTCATAGGTCACCGGGTCGTGCTTGACCGTGCCGTTCAGATTACGCGCCACCTTGGTGCCCTCCAGGAGTTTCCCCCACTGAGCGGACTGGCCGATGGCCTCCAGCACTGTGCCGCACTCGATCGTGATCGTGCTGTCCTCCATGAACTTAGGTTCAAAGACATGAAGCTTATTGAAGACGGAGATGCACTTTCTGAAGACAATGCCCTTTACTTTGCCGTCTTCGGCCAGGATCTCCCTGGGTCCCCAGCCGCACATCACTTCGATGCCCTCTGCGATCGCCTCCTCGACTTCATCGCGGGCCGCCGGCATTTCCGCCTCGCTCTCAAGACAGAGCATAGTGACTTTGCCGTCTGTGACGCGCGCCGCCATGCGGGCCACGTCCACCGCCACATTTCCGCCGCCGACGACAACAACATCGCCATGGAGCCGGATCGTGTGATCCTGATTCGTTCTTGCAAGGAAGCTGACGCCGGATTCTACGCCCTCCGCGTCCTCACCGGGGATACCGGTCTTGCGGCCGCCCTGCAGGCCGATGGCCAGATAGAAGGCCTTGTAACCATCTCTCTTCAGGTCCTTGATCGTGATATCCTTGCCGACTTCCACGCCGCACTTGAACTCGACGCCCATCTCGCGCAGAACATCGATCTCGGCCTCTATGACATCTTTCTCAAGCCGGAAGGACGGGATCCCGTTCAGCAGCATGCCGCCGGGGCGGCTCTCCTTCTCAAAGACAGTCACGTCATATCCGCGGGTCCTCAGATAGTAGGCCGCTGTCATGCCCGCCGGGCCTGCGCCGATGACCGCCATCTTGTAGTCGGGTCCCCACATGCCGCCGTCATCCTTCTCACAGATCGGGATGAAGCGCTTGTCGGCGTGCAG
>CACXGR010000108.1 GCA_902767235.1 uncultured Lachnospiraceae bacterium
ATGATCTATACGGTTACATTTAACCCGTCTTTGGACTATATTATTCGTGTGAAGGACTTCCGTACAGGGCAGATCAACCGCACGAGCAGCGAGAAGATCCTGCCCGGCGGGAAAGGCGTCAACGTGTCCATTGTCCTGTCCAACCTCGGACACGAGAGTACAGCGCTGGGTTTCACAGCCGGCTTTGTCGGAGAGGATATTGAGCAGCTCATGCGCGGTTACGGATGCGGAACGGACTTTATCCGCACTGCGCGCGGCAACTCCCGCATCAATGTTAAGATGCGGTCGGAGAACGGCAGCGCAAAAGCCGAGCGTGCAGAGCCCGGCGGTCCGGACGTTACGGAGACCGAGATCAACGGGCAGGGACCGGAGATCACCAAGGAGGACCTGGCTGCCCTGTTCGCCAAGCTGGACCGGCTCAGGGCGCAGGATATCCTGGTCATATCCGGCAGCGTTCCCGGGAGCCTTCCGAGCGACATATATGAGCAGATCATAGAGCATTTAGACGGGCGGGGCATCGAGATCGTCGTCGACGCAGAGCGGGAACTGCTGACCCGCGTCTTGCGGTATCACCCCTTCCTGATCAAGCCCAATCACCATGAGCTGGGCGATATTTTCGGCACATCCATCACCACAAGAGAGCAGGCGCTGCCCTACGCCCGCAGGCTGCAGGAGATGGGCGCCCGCAATGTCCTGATATCTATGGCAGGAATGGGCGCCGTACTGGTGAGTCAAAACAGAGACGAATTTCTCCTTCCGTCTCCCGGCGGAACGGTGGTCAATTCCGTGGGCGCGGGGGACTCCATGGTGGCCGGTTTCCTGGCGGGATGGCTGGAGACGGGGGATTACGAACAGGCAATGCGCATGGGACTGGCGGCGGGATCAGCCAGCGCTTTTTCCGAGGAACTGGCGGCAAAGCCGGAAGTGGAAGCGCTGATGAGGGAACTTTGAACCGGCTGTTCCGAATCATACAATACTGACTGATCACAGGAGGGTAAATGACTAAGAATCCTCAAACTGCAAAAGAAGCGAAGAGATCCGTGCCGATCGCGCTGATCATACTGTGGGGAATCTTCACCGCATTTGTGGTCGTGCTCTTTTTTGCCGAGCGCTACCTGATGGACAACTGGAGCGACTTGTCAGCGGACGAAGTGATCTACCACCTCAAGAGCTCACTGGAAGGCACCAATCCCGATATGATCCGGGACGGGCTGCTGCGCTACGGCCTGCCTGCGCTTGCCGTCCTCGCGCTGATCGCCGTCTGCCTCCGCCTGCTCCCGGGAAGAGACGGGATCCGGAGGGGCTTTATGGCGGGAATCCTGCTGGCGGACATCGCAGTACTTCTGTTTGTCCAAACAGAGCTGGACAAAAAGCTTGGCCTGACCGAGTACATCCGATACAGCCTATGGGGCAGCGAGGACGATTTTATCGCGGACAATTACGTGGATCCCGGCTCGGTGAAGATCACCTTTCCCGAAAAGAAGAGAAATCTGATCTACCTTTTCCTGGAGTCGGCGGAGGTGACTTATGCAGACCGCGGGAACGGGGGCGCTTTTGAGCGGAACGTGATCCCGGAACTGACAGCGCTGGCGCAGGAGAACGAGGACTTCTCAGGCGGGGAGAAGATCCTCAACGGGGGCATCGCCCTCCCGGGATCCACCTGGACCATGGGCGCGATGTTCGCCATGGCCACGGGCGCGCCGCTGAAAGTGCCGATCAACGGAAACAACATTCGGGAAGAGGAGTTCTTCTTCCCCAAGATGGCGTCTCTGGGGACCATCCTGCAGGAGCAGGGTTACGAACAGGAACTGCTCATCGGGTCCAAAGCTTTTTTCGGGGGCAGAAACGTGTTTTACAAGGGACACGGCGGCTTTAAGATCCGTGATTACGGCTATGCGAACAGGAACGGCCGCATACCCAAGGATTACCATGTCTTCTGGGGCTATGAGGATGAGAAACTTTTTCAGTTCGCAAGGGAGGACCTCCTCGAACTCTCCGCCAAGGGAAAACCCTTCAATCTTACCATGCTGACAGTGGATACGCATTTTGAGGACGGCTATCGCTGCAGGCTCTGCCGCGACGACTTCGGCGAGCAGTACGCGGACGCATTTGCCTGCTCCAGCAGACAGGTGTCGGCGTTCGTCAAGTGGGTGCAGCAGCAGGATTTCTATGAGAATACGACGATCGTGATCTGCGGCGACCATCCCACCATGGACATCGATTTCTGCAAAGATGTTCCGGAGGATTACCAGCGCAAGACCTATGTGGCGGTCGTGAACGGGAAGCCGCCGGAAGGGGAGGCCCGGCAGCAGACCTACAGGGAATACGCCACGATGGACCTGTTTCCCACGACCCTGGCGGCAATGGACGTCCGGATCGAGGGGGAGCGCCTGGGTCTGGGGACCAATCTCTATTCCGATGAGCCGACGCTCATCGAGCAGTACGGGCTTTCCGAGTGCACGCTGCAGCTGAACCTGCCCTCCGCCTTTATGGACAGAATGTCTGGGATACGGATCACGGAGGACCTTCTCGAGGAGATCTCCGGGTATGTGACGATCAGTGCGGAGGAACTTGACGGCGGCAAGGTCCGCTTTTCGCTCAACAAGCTGGGCGATTATCTCAACTACGCTTCCATCAAGGAGACAAATCTCGTGATCACGGACAAAAGATCCGGACAGCAGGAGAGTTTTCTTCTCACGCCCTCATTTGAGAACCTGGATGACAAGAACCAGTATACCTTCAATAAGATCTATGAACTGAAGGGCAGGGACATCGAAGACCTGCGGGTGGAGTACTACATCACAGCCGAGGATTTCGAGCATTATAAGATCGCGGACCTGGAGAACAACAGGGAAAAGTGAGGCCGGACCGCGCTTGATTTGTGTATGAAATGCGGATAGTATTGAACATATAGCAGAGGCATGTGCCGGATGCGGCAGACGGCCAATGAACGAGTGCCATTTCGGAGGGAAGGCGTATGAGTATTTTGAAATTGAAGCCGGCCTGCAAGGACTACCTGTGGGGCGGACACAGACTGGTGGATGAGTACAATGTGGAATATGACGGAGATATTCTCGCAGAGGCGTGGGAGCTCTCCTGCCATCCCGACGGGCCTTCCGTGATCATGAACGGGCCCTATGAAGGCAAGTCCCTGAGAGAATATCTGGAGAGCGAGGGCATGGAAGTGCTCGGCACGCACTGCCGAAGATTCAGGGAGTTCCCTATTTTGACCAAGTTCATCGACGCGAAGGACAATCTGTCGATCCAGGTCCATCCCAGCAACGGATTTGCGCTGCAGAACGAGGGACAGTACGGCAAAACAGAGATGTGGTACGTTCTCGACGCAGAGGAAGGCGCCTTCCTGTACTACGGCTTCAAGCAGGAGATCACCAGAGAGGAATTCGCCCGCAGGATCGAGGAGAACACGCTTCTCGACGTGCTCAATGCGGTTCCGGTGAAGAAGGGAGATGTTCTCTTTATCGAGTCCGGAACGCTGCACGCGATCGGCAAGGGGATCCTGATCGCCGAGATCCAGCAGAACTCCAACGTCACTTACCGCGTGTATGATTACGGCAGAGTGGGCAAGGACGGCAAGAAGCGCGATCTGCACATCGAGAAAGCACTGGCCGTGACCAGCCGCGTTCCGATCATCCGCAGCGGCAGCGAGTACCCGCATGTAGCGGACTGCGACTATTTCACCGTGGACAAGCTCAACCTCGACGGAAAGCTCACCTACCGGATGCAGGGTACCGTTACGGCGGAATCCTTCCTGAGTATCCTCATACTGGACGGCGAGGGCAGCATCAGCTGCAAGGGCGAGTCGGTGCCTTACCGAAAGGGAGACAGCTTTTTCCTGGCGGCCGGAAGCGGCGACTGGCAGATCGAAGGCAGATGCGACGCGCTTCTGACCACGATCCGTGAAAAAGCGAGTCCGATCCGTGCGGGCATCATCATCGGCAGCACAGAGACGCAGATCGGTCTGGTCAATGACCGCCAGCAGATCATCGCGATGCGCACATTCCCCACGGATGCGGAGAAGGAGGCGGCGGAATTCATCGATGTGGTGGCGCAGGCGACGCTGGACCTCCTCGAGGAGCAGGGCATCCCGCTGGACCAGTGCATAGGCGTGGGCGCCGGCGTCCCCGGAACCATCGACAGGCGCGAGGGAAAGGTCATTTACTCCAACAACCTCCGCTGGATGGATGTGGATCTTGTCAAGGAACTGGGAAGAGTCATTCCCTGCCCGGTCCGCATTGCGAACGACGCTGACTGCGCGGCCTTGGGAGAGGCGGTGGCAGGAGCCGGCAAGGACTACTCGGACGTCGTCATGTTCACGCTGGGCGGCGGCGTCGGCGGCGGCATCATTCTGAGAGGCCAGGTCTTCGAGGGCGGCATCATGGGCGGCAGCGAACTGGGTCATCAGGTCGTGCGCGTCAACGGAAGGCGCTGCACCTGCGGCAGAAAGGGATGTCTGGAGGCTTATGTATCTGTACCTGCGCTCACTCGGGCGGCGGAAGAGGCTACGGGGCGCAAACTTACCCCCGAAGAGATCTTCCGGGGCGCTTCCAAGGGCAACATCGATCTGCAGGAGATCGTGGAGCAGTACGAGGAGATGCTGGGCACCGGCATCGTCAACATCGTCAACATGTTCCGTCCCCAGCTGATCCTGCTGGGCGGTGCCATGAGCGAGTATGCGCAGACCATGACCGGACCGATCCGCGAAATGATGAAAAGGGACTGCTTTGGCGGCGCCAACGGCATGATCCCGGAGATCGCAGCGGCGGAACTGGGGAGCAATGCCGGCATGATCGGGGCAGCCAACTTGTAAAAACAGAACAGATTTGGGCCAGTGCAGCCCCTGCCGGATCGACCCGGCAGGGGCTGATTTCACGTAAAGGGAAAAACCTGTGACAGCACTATTTTGTCGCAAAAGGTATAAAGAAAAGTGAGTATGTGCGCATACAGCTTTTCAGAACATGGTATAATGGAGAA
>CACXGR010000109.1 GCA_902767235.1 uncultured Lachnospiraceae bacterium
CGACTTCAAGGGCATCTACAAGGCTATGGAAGGCAGACCGGTCACGATCCGTTTCCTGGATCCGCCGCTGCATGAGTTCGTTCCCACCACAGAGGAAGACATTGCCGAACTGGCAGCAGAGATGGGTCTTGAAGTTGCAGCGGTCAAGGCTCGCTGCGACGCGCTCCACGAGTTCAACCCGATGATGGGTCACCGCGGATGCCGTCTTGCCGTCACATTCCCTGAGATCGCCAAGATGCAGACAAGAGCTGTCATGGAGGCTGCCATCGAAGTGAACGCTGAGGAAGGCTATAACATCATTCCCGAGATCATGGTCCCTCTGGTAGGCGACAAGAAAGAGCTCGCATTTGTCAAGAAGACCATCGTAGAGACCGCAGAGAAGGTCAAAGAAGAGAAGGGTTCCGATATCCAGTACCACATCGGCACCATGATCGAGATCCCCAGAGCAGCGCTTATGGCTGACGAGATCGCAGAAGAGGCAGAGTTCTTCAGCTTCGGTACCAACGATCTGACCCAGATGACCTTCGGCTTCTCCCGCGACGATGCAGGCAAGTTCCTGACCGACTACTACAAGAGCAAGATCTACGAGTCCGATCCTTTCGCACACCTCGACCAGAACGGCGTAGGCCAGCTGATCCAGATGGCAGCAGAGAAGGGCCGCAAGGTTCGCCCCGACATCAAGCTCGGCATCTGCGGCGAGCACGGCGGAGATCCGGCATCCATCGAGTTCTGCAACAAGGTTGGCCTGAGCTATGTATCCTGCTCACCTTTCCGCGTACCGATCGCAAGACTGGCTGCAGCGCAGGCAGCGATCAAGAACGGCGATGTGAAGTAATGCGCTTCATGGATGGAAAATCATAACCAAAGATAAAAAGAGGACCGCCCTGAGAATCCATTCTCAGGGCGGTCCTCTTTGTATAACTCGCTGTGCTCACGCAAGTCCTTTCCAGGTGACACCGTAGATCTGCTCCATGACTTTGCAGATCTCATCCTTCATGTGCTGGCAGGCCTCGCTTTCGGTAGCAAACTGCATGAGGCCGATCTTATTCTTTTTTTCGCTGAAGTAGACTTCCCATTTGTTCTCGGGAGATCTTCCGAGACAGATCCTGTTGGTATGGGCGCCGCCCCTCAGATTATATAAGTGAGAAGGGACCAGATGCTCCTTGAAGAAAACTTTCAATTCTTTTACAGTCATAACTCGCCTCCTATAAGATCACTTTGATTAACGTAGTTTTTAAAACTAGATATAATATAACACCAAACTGTGTGCAGCGCAATATGCTCTGAAAATATAAATAAACTATTAAAGATAAAAAACGTAAAGCAAATGAGTAAAAACGAGAAATACAGAGAAATACAAAGAAAAACTTAAAAAACAGAAGAAAAGTACAGGCTTTTCACGGTTGCATTCAGAAGAGGATAAAACTATTATACCAACTAGAGTTAGCACTCGATAGGAGTGAGTGCTAACAATCCGCATAAGACATATATTTTGATAAAGAATATTTGTTTATTCACGCAGATAAAGGAGGCGTACATATGAAGTTAGTACCTTTGGGAGACAGAGTAGTTCTCAAACAGCTTGAAGCAGAGCAGACCACCAAGTCCGGCATTGTCCTTCCCGGCCAGGAGAAGGAAAAACCCCAGCAGGCGGAAGTCATCGCAGTGGGTCCCGGCGGCGTTGTTGACGGCAAAGAGATTAAGATGGAAGTCAAGGCCGGCGACAAGGTCATCTATTCCAAATATGCCGGTACAGAGGTGAAGCTCGAGGATGAAAAGTTCATCATCGTCAAGCAGAACGATATTCTGGCGATCATTGAATAAAGAGACTGCAAGGTCTGTTTTGAACAGAAGAAAGAGGTAAAAAAATGGCAAAGGATCTCAAACACGGCACAGATGCAAGAGTAGCTATGGCTGCCGGCATCAACAAACTCGCAGATACAGTAAAGATCACACTGGGCCCCAAGGGCAGAAACGTAGTTCTGGATAAATCCTACGGCGCACCCACCATCACCAACGACGGTGTCACGATCGCCAAGGAGATCGAGCTCGAGGATAATTTCGAGAACATGGGCGCACAGCTGGTCAAGGAAGTTGCGACCAAGACCAATGACGTGGCAGGCGACGGCACCACGACCGCTACCGTTCTCGCCCAGGCTATGATCAACGAAGGCATGAAGAACCTGGCTGCAGGCGCCAACCCGATCGTACTCAGAAAGGGCATGAAGAAGGCTACCGATGCAGCGGTTGAGGCCATCAAGAGCATGAGCACACCGGTCAACGGCAAGGCGCACATTGAAAACGTAGCCACCATTTCCTCCGGCGACGCAGAAGTCGGAAAGATGGTCGCAGACGCGATGGAGAAGGTCTCCAAAGACGGCGTCATCACGATCGAAGAGTCCAAGACCATGCTCACAGAGCTGGATCTGGTCGAAGGCATGCAGTTCGACAGAGGCTACATCAGCGCTTACATGGCAACTGATATGGATAAGATGGAAGCGGTCCTTGACGATCCCTACATCCTGATCACAGACAAGAAGATCTCGACGATCCAGGATGTCCTTCCCCTTCTTGAGCAGATCGTCAAGATGGGCGCCAAGCTCCTGATCATCGCTGAGGATGTTGAGGGCGAAGCACTCACAACACTGATCGTCAACAAGCTGCGCGGCACATTCAGCGTTGTTGCTGTCAAGGCACCCGGTTACGGCGACAGAAGGAAAGCCATGCTCGAGGATATCGCGATCCTCACCGGCGGCACCGTCATCAGCTCCGACCTCGGTCTCGAGCTCAAGGACGCCACGCTCGATCAGCTCGGACGCGCCAAGAGCGTCAAGGTCGAGAAGGAAAACACGGTTATCGTCGACGGACTCGGCGACAAGAATGCACTGGCATCCCGCGTTGCCCAGATCAAGAAGCAGATCGAAGAGACCAAGTCCGACTTTGACAGAGAGAAACTTCAGGAGCGTCTCGCCAAGCTCGCAGGCGGCGTAGCGGTCATCCGCGTCGGCGCAGCTACCGAGACAGAGATGAAAGAGGCAAAATATCGCATGGAGGATGCTCTGAACGCGACCCGCGCGGCTGTGGAAGAGGGTATCATCCCCGGCGGCGGAAGCGCATACATCCACGCATCCAAGGCAGTCGAGAAGGCAGTGGAAGCCCTCGAAGGCGATGAGAAGACCGGCGCCCAGATCGTTCTGAAGGCCCTGGAGGCTCCTCTGAACCAGATCGCTGAGAACGCAGGCCTCAACGGCGCTGTCATCGTAAACAAAGTCAAGGAGTCCAAAGAGGGCATCGGCTTTGATGCGTACACTGAGAAGTATGTCAACATGATCGAAGACGGTATCCTCGATCCCGCCAAGGTCTCCAGAAGCGCTCTGCAGAATGCAACTTCCGTTGCTTCCAGCTTCCTGACGACCGAGGCAGCTGTCGCGACCATCAAGGAGCCCATGCCTCCGATGCCCGCAGGCGGCGCAGGAATGATGTGAGGATGATCCGCAAGGAAAAGACCGCGATCGTCTGACATCAGAGAATATGATCAAAAAGGGAACTGTCCGAAAGGGCAGTTCCTTTTTTCTGCGGGTATGTGCACCGGCGACATATCCGGCCGGGTTTTGTTTGATAGTATTGAGAGTTTTCTGACAACAGTATTTGACGAATGTCCGAAATAATCATATAATATGGCAATACTTTATGAAAAGTTTATGAGTATCGAAAGGATCGGATGGGGGAGATGACCGATAAGATCGAAGAGAGGACTTTCAAGGAGTTCGACAACGGCAGAATTGAAGACATCGGAGAGTTTTTGAGTCCGGAAGTGCTGTACTCGGACGTCATTGAGCGTGTCCGCAGATATCATCCTTCTGACGATATCTCTTTGATCGAAAAGGGATATGAGGTCGCGCGCAAGGCCCACGAGGGGCAGAAGCGCAAATCTGGAGAGCCCTATATCATTCATCCTCTGTACGTGGCCCTGATCCTGGCGGATCTGGAGCTGGACAAGGAGACCATTACGGCGGGCCTTCTGCACGATGTCGTGGAAGACACGATCATGACCAAGGAACAGATCGAGGAGGAGTTCGGCAGCGACGTGGCGCTCCTGGTGGACGGCGTCACCAAGCTGGAAAAACTCAAGCTCTCCGGCGACTATCACGACAAGACCCAGGTGCAGCAGGAAAATCAGGCGAGAAACCTGCGCAAGATGTTCCTGGCTATGGCCAAGGATATACGGGTGATCCTCATCAAGCTGGCCGACCGCCTGCACAATATGAGGACCCTCAGCCATATGCCGCCCCAGAAGCAGATCCGCATCGCCCAGGAAACACTGGACATCTATTCCCCCATCGCCTCCAGGCTGGGGATCTCCAAGATCAAGGTGGAGCTGGACGACCTGTCTCTCAAATATCTCAAACCCGACGTATACTATGACCTCGTGGAAAAGGTCGCACAGCGCAAGTCTGAGCGGGAAAAATACGTCCGGGAGATTGCCGTCGATGTCAAAAAGCATATTGAGAATGCCGGTATAGAAGGAAAAGTCGACGGACGAGTCAAACATTTTTTCAGCATCTACAAGAAAATGGTAAACCAGGGAAAGAGCCTTGACCAGATCTACGATCTGTTTGCGGTGAGGATCATCGTAAACTCCGTCAAGGACTGTTATGCTGCCCTGGGCGTCATCCACGAGATGTATAAGCCGATCCCCGGAAGGTTCAAGGACTACATCGCGATGCCCAAGCCGAACAAATACCAGTCGCTGCACACGACGCTGATCGGCCCCACGGGACAGCCCTTCGAGATCCAGATCAGGACCTTCGAGATGCACAGAGCTGCAGAATACGGTATCGCGGCACATTGGAAGTATAAGGAGCAGTCTGACGGCAAGAAGCCTGAGGAGAAGGAAGAAGAGAAGCTGCTCTGGCTCAGGCAGATCCTGGAATGGCAGCGGGATATGTCTGACAACCGGGAATTCATGGACCTCTTAAAGAGCGATCTGGATCTGTTTTCCGACAGCGTCTACTGCTTCACACCCAGAGGGGAGGTCAAGAACCTGCCCACCGGCTCCACGCCCATTGATTTTGCATATTCCATTCACTCGGCAGTGGGCAACAGGATGATCGGCGCACGTGTCAACGGCAGGATCGTCAATATCGATTACAAGATCAAAAACGGCGACCGGATCGAGATCATCACGAGCCAGAACTCAAAGGGACCCAGCCCGGACTGGCTGGGGATCGTCAGGAGCGCCTCGACCCGCAATAAGATCAATCAGTGGTTCCGCAAGGAGATGAAGGAAGAGAACATCAACAGCGGAAAAGAGCTGATGGCTGCTTACTGTAAGACCAAGGGCTATGTGCTGTCGGATCTGTTAAAGCCGGAGTATAAGGAGTACATCCTCAAAAAGTATGGCTTCAGGGAGTGGGACGCCGTGCTGGCGGCGATCGGCCACGGAGGCGTCAAGGAAGGCCAGATCGTCAACAAGCTCCATGAACTCTATGAGGAGGACCACAAGAAGCAGCTCAGTGACGAAGAGGTGCTCAGAGAGATCTCAGAGAACAGGCCGCACATGCACAGCAAGGGGCAGGGCGCCATTGTCGTCAAGGGGATCCACGACCTGGCGGTGCGCTTTTCCAAGTGCTGCAACCCCGTTCCGGGTGACGAGATCGTGGGATTTGTCACCAGGGGAAGAGGCGTATCCATTCACAGGGCAGACTGCGTGAACGTTGTGAACGTCACAGACGAGAACAAAGGAAGAGTCATCGAGGCCTCCTGGGTCGACGGCGCGCAGGATGAAAAAGAAGCGGGATTCGTCTCCGAGATCATCATCTATGCCAATGACAGAGCCGGCCTCTTAAACGACGTGACCAAGACTTTCTCCGAGAGAGATATCAATATTTTGAAAGTAAACACAATGACGAGCAAGCACGGCATCGCGACGCTGACCATCAGCTTCGAGGTTAAGAGCGTGGAAGAACTGCAGGAGATCTGCGGCAAGCTCCAGAATATCCGTGCGGTTCAGGCAGTAAAGAGAACGAACGGATGACGGCAGGCACGCAG
>CACXGR010000110.1 GCA_902767235.1 uncultured Lachnospiraceae bacterium
CGGTTCAGCTGCCTGGCTTTCTGTTCGTTGGTCAGCTGCATCAGCTTTCCGATCAGCTCCCGCGATTTCTTTTCCGTGATGAACTTGGACGACTGCACGGCGTCCACCAGGAGTTTGAGCTCCGGCAGTTCGAAATCTCTCGACCCGATGTAGTACCCCAGGCCGTTCTCTTTTTTGATCACATCGACGCCAAAATCCTGCAGGATCTCTATGTTGCTGTAGATCGTCCGCCTGTCCGCCTCGCAGTTGTAGTTTTCCAGCGCCCTGATCAGGTCAGTCGCGTTCAACACGTGCTCTTCATCGGTCCTGAGCATCAGCTCCCGCATCATATACAGAAGCGCCAATTTGTGATTGTTGGATTTGGCCATCCCACTCACGCCCCTCTCGTGAATTCTGTGCGCGGCGCGTTCATCTATTGGAAATGTACGCCTTCAGCTCCTCGTAGATCTTCTCCTCTTCCGGAGGACATCCCATGATGCACACGTCAAAGTCCTTTGTGCACTTTCCGACGCCGAGCTTTCCTGTCTTGCCCTGCATGCCCTGCCCGATGCCGATCGGAGTGTCCAGTTTCTCCAGGAGGCCTTCCTCCTTGAGTCTCCACAGAGCTCCGACAAGACTCGCGTAACAGGCGCTGCAGGAATCCACTTCGTTGACGGCGTAAGATACATCCAGAAGTTTGTGCTTCCTGGGACGGTCTTCCTGCATCTCTTTGCCGGCGTAGCCGCGGAATCCGCCCAGATCGATGATCTGTGCGGAAGAAAGGTCGGCCGTCCCGATCCCCAGCTTCTCCGCCATGCGCACATAGGGCACCTCGTCCGGCGTGTACTGCAGCAGGCTGCAGGCATAGCTGTCCACCAGTACAGGATCCAGAGCCGCCATCACGCAGTTGCGGACGACCGGGTTTCCACCCTCTTCAAAATCATAGTCGCCGCAGATGTGATCGACCACGATGAAGTCCTGACGGATCGCCGTCTGAAGATGCGCGATCGGTTTGTGGAGCCCCATGCGGTGGAAGCGGGATTTCTCCGTATTGGGGAGAAGCCCCTTGAGGTTCTTGAGCGCGCAGGTCATTTTGGTCTGGCAGTGCCCCTTGACTACAGGCACGTTGATCAGGAAATCGATCTTGTCCACATAATCAATCACATTGAGCTTCATGCCTGCACAGTCCACCGCATGCCACTTTTGCTTCTGCCCGTCCACAAAAGGAACGCCGTACTTTTCGCACAGCTGCCTGTAACCGCAGTATTCGTAGGCATCTGAAGTCCGGTCTCCCACCCAGGATCCCTCGACGATCGCGATATTTTCAAACTGATTCTCCTGCAGATATTCAACGATCCCTGCCACTACTTCAGGATGCGTCGTGCCGCCGAACTCGGCCGGAGAGGCGACTACCAGATTCGGCTTGATGGCGACTCTTGTCTTTCTGTTCCCGATCAGGTCCGCAAGTTCTGTCTTAAATAGCAGCTCTTTGGTCATTTCCCTGAACTGCGTTCCGTATAGCTTCCAGATTTGATTTTTTGTGATCATTTCATTCTCCTGTCAAGGCTCGCAGAGCGAGCCGCCGCGCCGCGTGTGAATTGCACGAAAGGCAATCATCTTCCTTTCCGCACTCATGTGCATCCAATAAGGAAGAGGCCACCGCGTACGCGATGGCCCCCATAATCTCTTACAGTACCTCTCCGTTGCTGGCTATCACTTTCTTATACCAGTCAAAAGATTTCTTGCGGTATCTCTCGCCCGACCCGCTTCCGTCGTCGTTAAGATCCACATAGATGAATCCGTAGCGCTTGGCCAGCTCGCCGGTCGTAAAGGACACGACGTCGATGCAGCCCCAGGGGGTGTACCCCATGAGCTCGACTCCGTCATATTCCACAGCTTTCTTCATCTGCTCGATATGCGCGCGCAGATAATCGATCCTGTAGCTGTCGTCGCAGCTCTTGTCGTCCTCGAGCTTGTCATATGCGCCCAGGCCGTTCTCCACAATGAACATCGGCAGCTCATAGCGCTCATACAGCGCGTTCAGCGCATAGCGCAGGCCCACCGGATCAATAGCCCAGCCCCAGTCGGAAACCTTCACGTACGGATTAGGTACAGAGTGTGCATTTCCGCCGACGATCGCGGGACCGGTCTGCTCGACTACCGCTTTTACCGTGTTGGTCATATAGTAGCTGAAGCCGATATAATCCACAGTTCCTTCTGCCAGAACAGCATCGTCTCCTTCTTCCATGACAGGCGCCGTACCTTCGCGCTCCCACTCCTTATAAGCGTAGGATCCGTAATGGCCGCGGCACATGACATCAGCGAACAGATATCTCTCGTGCATGGCTTCTACAGCCTGCATGATGTCGTCGGGGTCGCAGGAATAAGGATAGAACGGCACGAAACCGAGCATGCAGCCGATCTTGAAATCGGGATTGATCTCATGACCCTTCCTGACGACGATCGCCGAGGCCACCATTTCATTGTGGGCCGCCTGATAGAGCGCCTTCTTGGGATTCTCGTACTGCGAGAACCGGATTCCGGAGTTCGTCCAGCCGAAAATATCGACCGC
>CACXGR010000111.1 GCA_902767235.1 uncultured Lachnospiraceae bacterium
ACTATCAAGGTAAAAAGATCTTCTGCAGGAAGTTATAGTGGCCCAGCGCCCAGAAATCTCCGTCGTGGTCGTACCCTTCCACAAGGTCGTTCTGGTTGGGAATGCCTTTCTTGTCCATCACTTTGCCGTAATAAGCTGTGACCTCAATGTTCCAGGGGTCTTTGCTGCCTACTGTCAGATAGATATAGCGGGGCATTGTCTCGGGCGATTCGATGACAAAGTCGTCTAAGATCGGCCAATTCCAGTATGTTCCCTCGTAGTAGGGGGTAGGAATGACGCCCGGATCAGGGGCGAGACTTGCGATATACCCTATTTTGGACTGCCATTTGAATCCGGTGGCAAGGGAAGTCGTCGCACCTTGGGAAACGCCGGAAACAGCTGTGTTCAGGCGGCCTTTCTTCACGGAGTAGCGCTCCTCGATAAAAGGCATGAGGTCAAGAGCGATGTCATCGACGCTCTTGTCGTAGGAGCGGCGCATCTCTTCCTCGGACTTGGAATCCTTATCCGCCAGAGGGTCCGTGTACATATCAACGCCGACTATGATCATCGGAACGGCCAGACCTTCCCTTAACATGTTTCCGTAAAGAGTCTGAAGGCTGGAGCTCTCATAAACGTGGCTGTCATACATGCCGCCCCATCCGTGGATCATGTAGAGAACCGGATACTCCTGCGACTCGTCATACCCGGCAGGCAGAAGCACGTTGCAATATTTCTTGTCGCCGGCCGTCTCGGAATCGTATTCCACGTCTTCGTCAATCGTGCCATAATCAACGTCGTCGTGCCTTTCAAGCATATCTTCGGGGACTGTGTCGTACGTTTCCATGGCGTAGAGATCACGGAGCCCTTCTTCTGCTGCAACAGTCATATCCGACGCCGCATTTTCACGCAGCTCCTTCAGCGCTTCTGCAGATTCGTTATTTTCCGCTTTCGCGGAATCATCCGGCGTTTCTATCTCTGCCGCTTTGGCTGTCGCAGTTCCGCCGGCAGCCGGATCAGCTGTTATCTTCTGCTCCTTCCCGCCTCCACAGGCTGTCAGAACCGTAAGCAGTGCCAATGCCATAAACCGACTTATGATCCGCTTCTTCATCCCTTATTTCCTTTCTGTATTCTCTAGAAGGCAGCGTTTCATTTACGCCCAGACAAACCAGATAAAGAGGTATCCGACCATCACGGCTGTGAGTGTGTAAGGGACGCCAATTCTCATGAAATCCGCAAATCCCACCTCATAGCCCTCTTTTTTGAGCAGACCGACTGCCGTGATGTTGGCGGAAGCTCCGATCGGCGTGAGGTTACCGCCCAGTGTCGCGCCGCTCAGCAGGCCAAAATAGAGAAGTTTCGGATCCACTCCCAGCTGCGTCGTGACAACGGTCAGCACAGGAAGCATGGTCGCCACATAAGGGATGTTGTCAACAAACGCGGAGATTAGGACGGAACCCCACACTATGATCGTATAGAGAAGGAATAGGCTGTTTCCTCCGATCTTGACAATCGCGTCGGCGAAATCCTTGATGATGCCTGCCTCTGTGATGCCGCCGATGACGACAAAGAGGCCAAGCAGCAGCAAAAGCGTCTCAAAATCAATGTTTTGCACAGTGCGCCTGATGTTCTCCTCTCTGTGATTTCTCACATAATCGAGGATCGCCGTGGCGATTCCCAGTATGCAGCAGATCGCACCGTTCGTGATGTCCGGTGTACCAGGGATGAAAGACGCCGTGATGAGGGCGGCAACCATCAGAAGGAGCATAAAAGTGGGTACATAGTCTGTGACGGTTGTTCTTCCCTGTGAGGATACCGGCTCCCGGTTCTTGCGGAACAAGATCATCATGATCGGGATCGTGGCCAGTGCGCCGAGCTCAACGGCGAAGAACATGCCCGGTTTTCCGTCCATCCAGAAGAAATCCATGAAATTCATATGCGCGTAGTCGCCAAGCATGATGGACGTCGTATCTCCTACCAGGGTCGCGGCGCCCTGCAGATTGGATGAAACTGCAATGGAGATGATCATACCGACAGGATTGATCTTCAGCTTCCTGCAGACGGCCAGTCCGACGGGCGCAACCATGAGCACTGTGGCGACATTGTCGATGAAGGCCGAGATCACGCCGGCAAACAGAGACATACTGATGGTCACCCACATGACGTTGGGACACTTGTCGAGCAGTATATCCGCCATCAGGTTCGGCATCTTGGACGCGATGAAGAAGTCGACAAGGACCATCGTTCCTGTGATCATCATAAGAACATTCCAATTGATCACTGACGGAAGCTGTGCGAAGGGAAGGATCCCTGAGAGAAGGTAGATCACGCCGGTGCCCAACGCGTAGTAAGGGCGGTATTTTGGCTTTGTGATCATAAGCACGTACATTATGACAAAAAGGACCAGAGCGAATAATTTCATGTAATAACCTCCTGGTAATGCATGGATGTGCTGCTCTCGTTTTGGGGCTCAGCCACCCCAAAAAAAGAGACCTTTACTGCATCAAATTCTGCAGTAAAAGTCTCGCTTCTTACAACATACTCCGGGGAGCGCCGCTCCCGTATTGACGAAAATATGTTACACACTATGTGCAAGCTACTCCCTAATACATTGTCATAATAAAACGTGTCGGAGAGATTTGTCAATCTGTAGTTTTTTCTCCACATGGCCCGGTCGCAGGAGTGCCTTAGACCG
>CACXGR010000112.1 GCA_902767235.1 uncultured Lachnospiraceae bacterium
GGACGACCGTCTCCCAGGTCGCCATATTCGAGAAAATGGCGCGTTGGGACGGAATCATCTATATGGGCCCCTCTCACGCCGTGCTCACCCCCGATCGCAAAGAATCTCTTCTGGAGGCTGCCGAAAAAGACATCCTCCTCTACGGCGAGGACGCTGCGAATGCGATGATCTTCCGCCTGGTCTTCGGGCGGCTGAACGCTCCCTTCGCCCCCGACAGGAGTTCCCTCGCTTTCATCACCTCAGACCTCGATCGCCGGAAATGGATCCAGTCCCTTCCCTATGACAATCCGCCCTACACCAACCGCTTCTTCCGGGATTTCATCATTCTGCAGGCGGATCTGGCGGTCAATGAGACGCTGGAAAAGACGCAGCCTCCTCTCACAGATACGCCGGTCCTCTTTCTCACCGGCGAGGACGATGTGACCGCCGAAAACGGCAGCTACGGCGATACGCAGGCTGCGCTGCTCCGCGGGGCCGGCTGCCGGGACGTCACTTCCATCGTCTATCCGGGCATGCGCCACAGTATTCTGCAGGAGCCCGGCTGGATGCAGGTCTGCCTCGATATCGGGAAGTGGATGCAGCAAAGGTACTGAACACTCGACCTTTAAGGTGGTGTGAACCGGTTTTCTGTCCCATAAAAAAACGCCGCCCTATGGGCGGCGCTCTTTTTTATTGGTTCGTGATCAGGCGCGCAGAGAGATTCCCAGTACCAGATCCAGTTTCTTCAGGATCTTGGCGACAAATCTGTCGAGATCTTCCGCAGAGAACTCCTCGTCCCCGGAGCGGAAAGTGATCGTGAAAGCAAGGCTCTTCATGGTCGGAGGGATCGGAGCGCCTTCGTATACGTCGAACAGCTTGATATCGCGGACATACTTGCATGCCGCGCGGATCTCGTCTTCGACCTGTGCGCAGGTGATCTTTTTGTCCATGACCAGTGCGAGGTCGCGGGAGACATCCAGGAACTTGGGCAGGGGCTCGAAGGCCGGCGTATCGCCGCACATCGGATACAGCGCCGCAAGATCCAGCTCCATCAGATAGAGATCTGTGCGCATGCTCTCCGCGTCGGCAATGTCGTAAGCGAGCTTTCCGATATAGCCCACTTTCTGTCCCTGGCAGATCACATCCGCGGTCTGGTAGGGGTGCGTGAAGCTTGTGCTTCCCGCCTGATACGTGAACTTCACATGCAGCGTGTCTGCGACAGTTTCCGCCGCTCCCTTGATGCTGTAGAAGTCCTCGTCTTTGCCCCAGAAAGCGACCACCAGGTGGTCTCTCTCATCCGGATAATCGGTGAGCGGAAGGGCTTTGGGAACAAAGATCTTCGCGATCTCGAAGAGCCTGCCCTCCAGGCGGCCGTTCTTCTGGTTGCGGACAACTGCGTGGATCATGGACGCACTCAGTGTTGTCCTCATCAGGGACAGCTCCTCGCTGATGGGGTTCATGATGCGGATCGCCTGGCGCTCCGGCGCATCCTCGGGATAGCGGAGCAGGTCCAGATCAGAGGGTGAGAAGAAGGAATAGTGCATGCATTCGTAAGCGCCGATGCCGCACAGGGCTTCCTTCACGCGCATCTCGCGGCGCTGCACGGGATTCCAGCCGCCCGTGGTCACTTCCGCGCTCTTAAGGAAAGTGGGAACGAGATTGTCATAGCCGTACATACGGATGACTTCTTCTGCCACATCCTGATAGCCTTCCATGTCGTCGCGGTAAGCGGGGACCTGCAGGGTCAGCATGCGCCTGCCGTCCGTCTCCGAGATCGAAGGCTTCATATCCAGATTGTTCATGATGCGGACAATGTCCTCATCCGGGACCGTGATGCCCAGAACGCCGCTGATGCGGTCGATCTCTACGCTCATCTCGCGGGGCTCCACGCTGTTTCCGGTGTTCACATCGAAGTGTGTGGAGGAAACTTTGCCGCAGCCGAGCTCCTCGACGAGGTGCAGGGCGCGCTTCATGGCCATGACGGTCGCGTACTCGTCGACGCCCTTCTCATAGCGGGCGCTCGCGTCTGTGCGCTTGCCGACGCTCCTGGATGTGCGGCGGATGTTGTCGCGCGCGAACTTGGCGGACTCGAACATGACAGCTTCCGTTGTGGGAAGAATCTCGGAGTTGAGACCACCCATAACGCCTGCCAGCGCGATCGGGCGCTCGCCGTCGCAGATGACCAGATTCGTGCTGTTCAGTGTCTGCTCCTGCTCGTCAAGGGTGACGATCTTCTCGCCGTCCTTGGCCGTGCGGACATTGATGCCGTTGCCGCGCAGATACGCATAGTCAAATGCGTGCATGGGCTGGCCCAGCTCTGTCAAAATATAGTTGGTAATATCGACCATATTCGAAATGGCGTTCATTCCCACCAGCGCCAGACGGCGGCGCATCCATGCGGGCGAAGGGCCTATTTTGACATCATATACATAGTGGCCGATATAGCGGGGGCACAGATCCGGTGCCTCTACGGTGATGTTGAAGTTGTCGAGTCTGACATCGGTCTCGGTGTAGTCGAGCGCAGGCGTCTTGAGAGGCTTCTCAAGGACCGCGGCGACTTCGCGTGCGATGCCGAAGATGCTCTGGCAGTCAGGGCGGTTGGCCGTGATGGCGATATCGAAGAGCCAGTCGTCGAGACCCAGGATGGGCTTGACGTCCGCGCCGACTTCTACGTCATCGGGCAGGAGCAGCAGGCCGTTGTAGCCCGCGCCGGGATACATATCCTCGCTGACACCCAGCTCCACGCCGGAGCAGAGCATGCCAAAAGATTCATAGCCGCGGAGCTTTCCCTTCTTGATGGTCATGACGCCTTCGACGGTAGTATGGTCGCGGCTCGTCGCATATACAGTCGCGCCTACAAGCGCGGCAGGGAACTTCTTGCCTGCTTCGACGTTGTCGGCGCCGCAACAGATCTGGAAAGTGCCGTGCTCACCGCAGTTGACGCTGCAGACGTGCAGATGCGTGTCCGGAATCGGCTCGCAGGTCTCCACCAGTCCGACAACAACCCCCGAGATGTCCTCTCCCACCTCGTGCAGCTCCTCTACCTCGAAGCCGCAGGAGAAAAGCTTGTCCTGCAGCTCCTGGGGCGTGCAGTCGATCTCTACATATTCTTTTAACCAGCTAAGTGGTGCGATCATAGTCTGTATCCTCCTTTCCCTGCGTCAGGCATCATTGATCTGCTCAAGGACGCGAAGGTCGGACTCGAACAGGAGCTTGATGTTGTTAATGCCGTACTTGAGCATGGCCGCGCGCTCGATGCCGATGCCGAAAGCAAATCCGCTGTACTCATTGGGATCGATGCCGCAGTTCTCAAGGACCTTGTTGTTGACGACGCCGGCGCCCAGGATCTCGATCCAGCCGGTGCCCTTGCAGAGCTTGCATCCCTTGCCGCCGCA
>CACXGR010000113.1 GCA_902767235.1 uncultured Lachnospiraceae bacterium
CCAAAGCCCTGGATCTGGCCATGGAGAAGGGGCTTCACAGCATCGTATTCCCCAATATTTCCACCGGTGTATACGGTTATCCCAAGGAAGAAGCAGCAAAGGTGGCAATGGAGGCTGCGGGAAAGTGGCTGTCATCCCACAAAAACTATGTGATGCACGTGGTCATGTGCTGTTTTGACGATGAAAACTATGAGATCTATAAGAAGATGGTGAATGACCGGAAGCAGGGATGAGCGGACCGGGATCCCGAGAAGATTGAAAATGAAAAAATGAGAGGGGTGACGCTTTGTACAAGTCTGGTACGGATGCGTCACCCCTCTTTATATCTATCCCCCTGATGGAATAAACAGCATTTTTAACAATTACAGTGTAACATCTGCCGCAGGACAAGTCAATGTGGGTCAGATGATCACGAGCGGCTTTGCCGGGCCGGGCTTTACGCCGCCGGCGGGCATACCGCTCCTTCCTGCCGCAAGGAGATCGTATAGAAATTCGGCGCGGATCTCCTGCATGAGCAGACGGCTGAGGTCCGGGGACAGCACATCGCCTGCTCTGGCAAGCTTGTCGAGGAAGGGGACGGCGCTTTCGGAGGCAATGCGGCGCAGCAGCGGAGCGGCTGCCCTGCGAAATCCGATCGGGCGGATCCACCCGCACAGGCCGTGCCTTTCGTCAAAACGCATCATGTCCTCACAGGTCATGTCCAGGACGATATGAAGGAGCGCCCGGGAGATTCTCGTATAGGTGTAATTTTTCGTCTTCAACCGGCTGTTGAACCCGGAAAAGCTGTCATAAAAGGGCAGCTCATGCAGGATCCTTCCGGCAAGATCTCCGGAGACATCCAGGCAGCGGCTCAGATCTTCCGGCGTCTGTGCCAGGAAGAGGGCATGCAGCAGAAGATCCGACAGATCATCCCGGCATAGCAGGGGATCCTCCGGCTGCCGGCATGAGAGCATGCTGCGGCGGATCTCGGAGGCAGAGCGGCAGGATATGCGCTTTACTGCGTGGGGCCGGATGGAACTGCCGGACGCCGACAGGGCCCGCAGATACTCCGCGGCCAGAAGGTCGTTGGGCGTATCGGGGAGTTTGCAGCGCCCGGCCGCACAGGACCTGGCCTGCGGGTAGGTGAGTCCGCTCCTTAAGCCCTCCCTGAGGGCGGCCTTGAACTCGCCGGTCTCATCGCCGATGGCGGAAGCTGCGCGAAGGAGCGGATCGAGATCGCCGCTCTCGGAACCGAAGCACAGGTCCGTCACAACGCCCGTGCTCTGAAGCAGGGCAAGAGACCCTCTGGCAAAATAGTCCGCGCCGGACGCGGCACAGTACAGCGGGATCTCGAGGACCAGATCGGCGCCCTCCGTAAGAAGCGTCCTGGCCCTCGCCTCCCGGGAGAGGATAGCCGGCGCGCCCCTCTGGACGTAATCGCCGCTGAGGGCGACGATCATGTAATCGGCGTCTGTTTTTTGACGCGCTGTCTCTATGAGGTACCGATGTCCTTCGTGAAACGGATTGCACTCCGCGATGATGCCTGTCACTCGCATGGGGATCAACTGCCTTTCTGCCAAAAGAGCGCTCAAGATGGGATCAGAAATCTATTATTTCATATAAAAGGAAAAAGTTCTATCGGCAATTGAGAAGAAATGTGCTAAATAAAGGGCAATCCTTGTTCCTGAAAAAATATGGTGTATAATGATAATAGGTCATTATGCGGCGCAGGCAAGAGGCTGCATATCAACACTTATAATGAAACGGAGAGGTAAAAAATGAACATTTTAGTAATCAACTGCGGCAGCTCTTCACTGAAATTCCAGGTCATCAACGCCGAGTCTGAAAAGCTTCTGGCAAAGGGTCTGTGCGAGAGGATCGGAATGGACGGATCCTGCATCACCTATGAGAACAAGGCGGATAACACGGGCAAGGAAGTCAATGAGATCCCCATGCCTGATCACAACAAGGCAGTCAGCCTGGTCCTGGAAGCACTGACCAATGAGAAGACCGGCGTTCTGAAGTCCCTGAGCGAGATCGGCGCAGTGGGACACAGGATCGTCCACGGCGGCGAGAAGTTCACGACTTCTGTTGTCATCAACGACGAAGTGGTAGAGGCGATCAAGGAAGTTTCTGATCTGGCTCCTCTTCACAACCCCGCCAACCTCATCGGCATCGACGCCTGCAAGGCACTCATGCCCGGCACGCCTATGGTCGCGGTCTTTGATACCGCTTTCCATCAGACCATGCCCGAGAAGGCATATATGTATGCGCTTCCTCTCAAGTATTACAGAGACTACAAGGTCAGAAGATACGGCTTCCACGGCACCAGCCACTCCTTCGTATCCAAAGAGGCCGCCAAGGTCGCAGGCAAAGCCTATGACGACTGCAGGACGATCGTCTGCCACCTGGGCAACGGCGCCAGCATTTCCGCAGTCATGAACGGCAAGTGCGTAGACACCTCCATGGGTCTGACTCCCCTTGAGGGCCTGATCATGGGCACCAGAAGCGGCGATCTCGATCCCGCGATCGTTGATTTCATCGCAGGCAAAGAGAACCTGACTGCAGCGCAGGTCGTGAACATCCTCAACAAGAAGTCCGGCGTCTTCGCGCTGTCCGATGAGCTCTCCTCCGACTTCCGCGATCTGGAAGAGGGATATAAGGGCGGCAACAAGTATGCCAAACTCGCCGTCGATGCATTCTGCTACAGAGTCGCCAAGTATATCGGCGCCTACACAGCTGCCATGAACGGCGTGGACGTCATCGCTTTCACCGCCGGTATCGGCGAGAACAGCCCCTTCGTTCGCGAGAAGATCATGGGCTATCTCGGCTATCTGGGTGTCGCCTGCGACGCGGAAGAGAACGCCAAGAGAGAAGATATTCACAAGATCTCCACGGCGGACAGCAAGGTCCTTGTGTACTCCATCGCCACCAACGAGGAGCTGGCGATCGCACGCGAGACATACGCGCTGACCAAGTGATCGGAGAAGGAAAAGGGCCGGATATTTCGGCCAAATAATTGTTGACAAAGGAAGATGCCGTCAGTATAATACCATTTGTGTGACTACTTGAACGGTAAGGAGGTGTAACGATGTCTATCTGCCCTAAGAATAAATCTTCCAGA
>CACXGR010000114.1 GCA_902767235.1 uncultured Lachnospiraceae bacterium
AATACGGTTGCCTCTACAATTTCGATGTTATCTGTGCTCAGCCTGGGATTTAACAGCGGCTACATCCGCTATTACGCCAGATATAAAAAAGAGAAAAGAACGGAAGCTACATACAGGCTGAATGGGATGTTCTTATTGATCTTCAGCATCATCGGCACTATTGCGTTTCTATGCGGACTGTATCTTACGAATCATCTTCAGCTCGTTTTTTCGAAGGGTCTGACGTCAGAGGAATACAGGATTGCGCGAATCCTCATGCTGCTGCTGACGATTAATCTGTCGGTATCCTTCCCGATGAGTGTTTTCCAGACGATCATCTCCGCGCATGAACGATTTGTATATCTGAAGATGCTGGGTGTGTTAAAGACCGTTTTGGGACCGATGCTGACGATGCCTGTGCTGCTGGCGGGCTATGGTTCGATCGGTATGGTAACCGTGACGTTAGTGGTGTCTTTCCTGACAGATCTGCTCTATCTGTTCTATACCACAAAACGCCTGAAGGAGCGGTTTGTGTTCGGCTCATTTGAAAAAGGACTGCTGAAGAGTCTTCTGGGTTATTCCGGATTCATTGCGCTGAATATTATCATTGATCAGATCAACTGGAATATCGACAAAACCCTCCTGGGAAGATTCAGGGGAACTGCGGAAGTGGCAGTTTATTCGGTCGGGTTCAGCCTGTATCATTATTACATGCTGATCTCAACTTCGATATCCGGCGTGTTCACACCGCGGATTCACAGGATTTATAATGAGTGGAAGGAGCAGCCGGAAGAACTGGATCAGCGTTTTACGGAATTGTTTATAAGGGTCAGCCGCCTTCAGTATCTGGTACTGGGGCTGGTTGCCAGCGGTGTCGCCTTTTTTGGGCAGGTGTTTATTCATTACTGGGTGGGGGATGGATTTGAGAATGCATACTTTGTTGCCCTGCTCTTGATCTTTCCGGCGTCCATAGCGCTGATTCAAAGCCTGGGCATTGAGATACAAAGAGCGGAAAACAGGCATCAGTTCAGGAGTATTGTATATGCTCTTATGGCTTTGATCAACCTGGGGCTGTCTATATGGCTGTGTCAGATATATGGCGCGGTCGGCTCGGCCATCGGAACGGCGATTTCGCTGATTGCTGCGAACGGCCTGATCATGAATGTGTATTACTATAAAAAATGCGGGATTGATATACCATTGTTCTGGAAAAATATGATGCGTATGCTGCCAGGAGCGATTCCTCCGGTTTTATTCGGCATTTTGATCACGAAGGTCTTTCCGATGACTTCTGTCCTGCGTATGGCAATCTGCATTTTGATGTACGTGGTCGTATATGCATGTTCTGTATGGCTGCTTAGCATGAATGATTATGAAAAAGAACTGATTCGAAGCTTCGTCCGGAAGATCGGAAAAGGAAAAAACAAGAGTGGGGCGTTGAGATGATAGCCAGGGTTGGAAAGGAATGCTGCGGCTGCGGAGCATGCGCAAATCGCTGTCCGAAGCATTGCATCGCAATGACAGAAAACAGTGAGGGATTTCTATATCCGCAGATTCAGAAAGAAAACTGCGTGAACTGCGGCGTGTGTGAGAAGGTATGCCCGATCTTGCAGGAGGCATCAGACCAGGACAGCAGAAGACAGGCCAAGGCCGTCGTGCATCAGGATCGGAATGTTTTGATGGAAAGCTCTTCCGGCGGCTTATTTTCAGCCTTGGCGGATGAAATCCTTGCAAGAGGCGGCTGTGTCTTTGGAGCAGCATTCACTGCGGATCTTGGCAGGGTTCATCATGTAATGGCGGAAAGCATCGAAGACTTGCGCGCGCTTCGAGGATCAAAATACATACAGTCAGACCTGGAGAATTGTTATCCGGCAGTCAGAAAACAGCTGGATCAGGACCGGTGGGTGCTTTTTACCGGAACGCCGTGCCAGATTGCAGGATTGAAGGCCTTTTTGGGAAGAGATCACGAAAGATTGATATGCGCAGATGTGATTTGCCATGGAACACCCTCAGCCTTGTTATGGCGATCCTATCTGGAACACATACAAAAAAAACTGGGCAGCAGAGCCATTGCCGCCAGCTTTCGGGACAAGACAGATGGATGGAAGCAGTTTAGTATGAAGATAACGGCGGAAGATGGGAAAACATACCGCTGCACTCTGAGGAAGGACCCTTATCTGCGAATGTTTCTGAAAAATGTATGTTTGCGGGAATCCTGCTATCATTGCCGTGTCAAAGAGAAGGGGTTTTTCTCCGACCTTACGATGGGGGATCTCTGGGGAGTGGAGCAGATTCTGCCGGAGATAGAGAGCCATCCGGGTGTTTCTTTCGCAGTGGTCCATACGGAAAAGGGAAAGCTTTTATTTGAACAGATCAGCAGGAGCATGTCTGCGTTCCCTGTAGATTTTGAGCGGACAATTCCGTATAATCCTGTACTGACAGACTCGGTAAGAAGACCGTCTGAAAGAGACCAATTCTTTCCTGACCTGAAGACACTCAGCTGGAAGAAACTGGAGAGGCGTTATGCGAAGGACAGGATAGACATTGTGGTGAGACGCAGGATAGCAGCATCCCCGATCGGCAAACTGAAAAGGACAATC
>CACXGR010000115.1 GCA_902767235.1 uncultured Lachnospiraceae bacterium
ATCTTTGCGCTGTTTGTTATACTTTAATTGAATCATCCTACTGATTCGATCAGTCATTATCAGCACTCAGTATTGAGAGGGGGTACACGAAATGAGATTTAGAAAATGGCTTCCGTTATTACTTATTCTGGCTATGCTCGCACCTATGGCATATCCGCTTCAGACAGAAGCTGCGGTAAAGATCAACACGAAAAATGCAACGATCGTCAAGGGGATGTACAAGACGCTTAAGATCACGGGCACTTCCAAGAAGGTCAAATGGACCTCGTCGAAGAAGTCTGTCGCCACCGTTTCCTCTAAGGGAAAAGTGACAGCCAAAAAGCCCGGTACCTGCACGATCAAAGCCAAGGTGGGAAAGAAGACCTATACCTGCAAGATTACGGTCATCAGTACCGTCAGAGTCTACAAAAAAGTCTTCAATTACGTATCCAAGAAATATTCCAGCGCCAGACCAATGGATGCTGAAGTGAGCGGACGTTACTATTACATCTATTTCTTTAAACCGCAAGGCGATGGCGCTGTCGGTCTGGATGTCAAGGTCGACCTGCTGACCGGCTGGGTTTACTTCGGCAGCGGCAGAGCAGAATTCTTCTCCAAGCTTCCCAAAAAAGTGAGACTTTGGAAATAGAGCATACAAGTGAATATCTCGATGGACTTCCATCATGAATAAGAGAGCACGGTACTTGCCAGGCGGCAGGCACCGTGCTTCTTTTCGCTTCGTCGCGCGGGTCAGCGGTCGCGGGCCACCTCTCCCAGAAACGCCACCGCCTCCTTCGCGCCGCCACAGGCGCGGAAGCTGTCGGAGACCTTCCCCGCATTCGCCTTATAAGAAGGCTCATACAGAACCTTCCTGAGCGATGCCAGAATATCGTCCTCTGAGATTGATTTCAGCATGACGCCCGCTCCGAGCTCCTCCGTTCTCTTTGCCACTGCGCCCTGCTCCGGCGTCTGGGGGAAGAGCACCAGGGGCACCCGGAAATACAGCCCTTCGGAAGCGGAGTTCATACCGCAGTGCGTGATAAACGCATCCGAGATTGACAGCACTGCCATCTGATCGACCGACTCGTGGATCTCGATGTTCTCCGGCACATCTTCAAAATGCTCCGTGTTGGTCCCCATGGAGATGATGACCTGCCAGTCGGTCTGCCCCAGCGCACGGATGCAGTTTCGATAGAATTCCCGGTTCTGGTTGACTGTCCCCATGGAAATATAGACTGTTTTCTCCGCCGTTTTCTCATGCGGCTCCGTGATGGGCCGTATGGAAGGTCCGATGAAATGATAGCGGTCGGAGAAGGTGTCCGAGCAGGGCTGGTAATATTTTGACGTGTAGACGATGGTGTTGGTGTCGTTGTCGTTTTGGACGATATCCAGGATTCCCTTTACGGGATAACCCTTTTTCTGAAGGCGGCGGATCTGCTTGTTGATCTTGGGCATAGCAAAGAGCATCTTGGCGATATCCCAGGGCGATTCCTTCATGTACGAAGCCGAGTAGCGGTTGAAGGCGAACGTCGTCGTCGAGGAGACATAGGGCAGCCCATGCTTCATTGCGACCAGCTTTCCCCAAAAAGCGACGGAATCCGAGACGACCAGATCCGGACGGATCTCCCTGACCTTCTCCGTCGTCATCTCATCCAGCGCCAGCGTCGAAGAGACGAGGAGTTCCGTGGCAAACGCCTTGTCCTTGCCGACCCGGTCGGCGTTCTCCTTGTCCTCCATCTCGAAGTCATAGCCGTCGCAGCCTATAAATACCGCGCCCGCCCGCTCGATTTTCTCCCGGAACATCTCGAAGGAAAAATAGTAAACCTGATGTCCGGCCGCTGTCAGCGCCTTCACGATCCCGAGGGTCGGATTTGTGTGCCCGTGGGCCGGTATACAGAACCATGCAATCTTCATAACTCAATCTCCAATAGAATCGGCGTCTTCCCCGGCCAGCGTATTCAGTACGTCTCTGGACAGCTGTGCTCTGGGGGAATCGGACGTCAGTGCAGCGTTTAAAGCATCCGACTTTCGGCCAAACTGCTCGGTGGGAACTGCCACTGTGCGCAGGACATCTTCCATCACCGCTTTCTGGCCCGCTGTCCGCCCTATGTGGCGGGTGAGCACGAGCCGGTGCGCACAGACCGAAACGGCCAGCCTGGTGATGTCTTCCGGAACGACGTAGGACCTGCCCTCGAGAAAAGCCAGGCTCTGCGAAGCGTGAAGGAG
>CACXGR010000116.1 GCA_902767235.1 uncultured Lachnospiraceae bacterium
AACCCGCTTCCCGATATCCTGGCCCGTTACAGAGAGATGGGGGGCGAACTGATCACGATCGGATCCGACGCCCACGTGCCGGAGCGGATCGCCGCTTCATTTGATACGGCGGCCGGCATCCTCACGGCGCTCGGCTTTAAATATTACGCCGTATATAAAAACAGAAAGCCGCAGATGCTCCCTCTCTGAGGGCATCTGCGGTCTCTTTTTTTCCTGTATCTCCGTTCTTATCCGAGTCCCGTGGATTCGCCGCCCGTCTCCCTGTTCTCCGGTTCCGCTGTGTCCTGAGCGGGTTCGGCGGCTGCTTCCTGATCGGCCGCTTCATTTACTGCCGCCTCCTCTGCCGGTACCTGCGTGACAGCTTCCACCGGCACGGTCTCATCCGCTTCGACCACCTCTGCCGCAATGACATTCTGCTCCTGCACATGGGGGAGCTCCGGAAGAGGCGATGTCTGGATATCTTCATAGGAGATGCCGAGCTGCCTGCGGATGAAGTCCATCATGTGCATGATCGAAGCCGACTGCGCATGGGGGATCTCCGGGCACTCTTTCCATCCCGACTTCATTGCTGCCGCAAAAGCGGCGGCCTCATATTCGAACGCGTTCTTTTGCCTGGGTCTCTTATAAGATGCCTTCTTATCTCCGTTGATCCCGTAAACCGTGATCGACTCGTAATTGGTGAGGCCGGTCACGACCATGTATCCCTTTGTCCCCTGGATCACCGCCCGGCTCTCTCCGTTTCCGCTGGTCGTCGATGAGAGCACCGCCATCCGGTCGTCCTTGTACTGCAGCACGATACTCAGCTGTCTGTCCACTCTCGTGGGCGTGAATACACAGGAGGACTGGATCCGTCTGACCTGATCCCCGAATATCATGGAAGCAAAATGCAGCAGAAAATATCCCTGGTCGCTGAGGGCGCCTCCGCCGAGGGAAGGACGCTGAAGTCTGGGCGTATTCTCAATATCCTGCGCCATATTGGCGGTCAGCATCACGGGATTGCCGATGGCGCCGCTGGAAATGACGCTGACGATCTGTTTAAAGAAAGGGAGAAAGCGCGTATGTACCGCTTCCACTACCAGAACATCCAGGGAGGAAGCCAGAGAGAAAAGGCTCTCCGCCTCCGCCGAAGTGAGGGCGATCGGCGTCTCGCAAAGCACCGGTTTCCCGCGCTCGATGCTGAGTCTCACCGCCTCCGCGTGCTCAGAAGCAGGCGTAGCGATATATACCAGATCGACTTTCTTGTCATCCAGCATCTTCTCCATTGAATCATACGCTTTCCTGAAGTTGTTCTCCCTTCCGAACTGAAGCGCCCGGTCAATGTCTCTTGAGACGACCGCATATGGCTTGATCGTGCCTGAAGCATTGAAAACATCTGTCATTTGGGCGGCCATATATCCGGTTCCCACCACCGCCGCATTGAGCTTGCCGAATCCGAACATCTGTCTTATCTCCTCGCTTTCCTGGCTTGTTGACTGTCATGCTTATTATACAACAAAAAGAGGCTGTGAAGAAACCACACCCCCTCTTTTTGGCCGCGGCGCCGTACGCCGTTCAAATCATAAAAAATGCACCCGACAGGAATCGAACCTGCATTAAAGGCGTCGGAGGCCTCCGTTCTATCCGTTAGACTACGAGTGCATAGGAAAGACGCAGAGCGTCTGCGTCTTTCGCTTACTCAATATAACACACGTTCCTTCAATTGTCCAGCGGGGAAAGATATCTCCCGCCGAACCTTGAAGCGTTGAGCTGCGCCGGCAGCTTCAGGCCGGCTGAACCCGGCAAAAGCTGTCCGCCTTTCTGTCATAATGGTACACGGCATCCGTCAGCAGTTCGCTCCCCGGCACCTGCGTGCGGTTCACTTCTCTCACGATCTCATAGAGCTCCCTCGGATCCTGTCCCGTGTCCGTGACCATGATCATCTCATTGATGGAGCTGGGAAGAAGGAAGAGATCCTTCCCCAGCGCCATGCCCACCGCTTCAAGGACGTGGGGGTAGAAGACCACCGCCGCTCCGCCGGCAAAATAGGTATTGCTGATCACA
This sequence comes from uncultured Lachnospiraceae bacterium, assembly GCA_902767235.1. Classification (GTDB taxonomy): domain Bacteria; phylum Bacillota; class Clostridia; order Lachnospirales; family Lachnospiraceae; genus CAG-791. The sequence continues at coordinate 2,041 of CACXGR010000116.1, forward strand.
AACAGCTCTTCCCGCTCTTCTGTTGCCGCCCCCACTCTTTCTCCCAGCTGTCTGAAAGTCAGCGGCATAAGATCCGGCGCATTGATCTTGGCCTCCCGGATCAGTTCCTTCTCGGTGACGCCCCAGTATGTAAGAAACTCTTTCTTGATCTTGATATTGCCCAGACCGCATTCGTCATTGGTGAAGATCACCGGAAGCAGGGCGAGATCCTCTATTTTTTCATGGATGATATCTTTGAGATAATCGCGGTTGCGCTCTTCGCCGATCACGGTCAGTCCGAGATTCTTTCTGACGCACTCATAATCCTCCATATCGATGTTGCCGGGCAGGGATTTGAGACTGTTTTCCCTGGCAAAGCGGAAGAGGCTCTCCGCGATCTCCTCGACCGGTATTCCGCTCCGATACGCGTCGTACAGGTCCTCAAAGTAAAAAGTAGGCGACGCCGCGCAGCCTTTGCGCACGACGGTGCATGCATGCAGTCCTTTTCGATTCTGTTTCGTGATCCGCTCAAAGCCGACCTCCATGTCCCCGGGCACAAGCCGGACCATGGTCTCCTTCATGAGCTTATAGAACTTTTCTTTTTCTTTTGTCTGGTTTTTCACGTTATACTCCTTCAATGAAATGCTTTTTTTCAGATGATGATACAGATCTGTTCGCTGCCGGGCACGGGCCTGCGGCAAGGCAAAAAAAGACAATGGGATTTAGGATCCCATTGTCTCAATGCGCATTTCGCTGTTTAAGGAACGCAAAACCAAAAATATCGTCATGCCCTGGAGAGATACTCGCCGCTTCTGGTGTCGATCTTGATCACATCGCCGATATTGCAGAAGAGAGGAACGTTTACAGTCGCGCCTGTCTCTACCGTTGCGGGCTTCGTAGCGCCGGTAGCGGTGTTTCCCTTGAATCCGGGCTCTGTCTCTGTGATCTCAAGCTCCACAAACATCGGAGGCTCCATGGAGAAAACATTTCCATTGTAAGACATAAGCTTGACCATGTCATTTTCCTTGACAAATGTCATCTGGTCGCCGACCAGTTCCTTGCCAAGTGTGATCTGGTCATATGTCTCTGTATCCATAAAGGTATACAGGTCTCCGTCTGCGTAAAGATACTGATACTCTTTCTTCTCGATCCTTGCCTGAGGGAATTTCTCAGTGGGACGGAAAGTTGTCTCCGTAACGCCGCCATTGATCACGTCTTTTAATTTGGTTCTGACAAAAGCTGCGCCCTTGCCGGGCTTAACATGCTGGAATTCCACGATCTCCAGTACGCTTCCGTCCTTTTCAATCGTAATGCCGTTTCTGAAATCACTTGCAGAAATCATA
>CACXGR010000117.1 GCA_902767235.1 uncultured Lachnospiraceae bacterium
CTCGTCCGAGTCAAAATATCCATATCCGTTCAGATCCGCCAGGTCCTTGAAGGGATCGTTCTCCGGGATCAGGCCGATCGCCACGAAGAGTCCGTCGCACTCCACTGTGCGTCTCATTCCGTCAGCCGTCTTTATGATCTCAAGACCACAGAGTTCGCCGTCCTTCTGCAGGAACCTCTCGATCTTCACGCCTGTAAACGACTTCACATTCGGTTTGGCAAAGAGGACGTCCTGTAGTCTTTGCTCTCCTGTAAAGTGATCCAGATCCTGGAGCATGATCACTTCGCTGCACTTTTCTGAGAGCAGGACCGCCTCCTGGAGCGCGGAATTACCTCCTCCTGCCACACAGACGCGTCTGCCTGCGTAGAAGTCACCGTCACAGACAGCGCAGAAAGAAATACCGTCGCCCACGAGTTCATCTTCGCCCTCGATACCGAGCATGCGGTGCTTGACCCCGGTTGCCAGAATAACGGCCGAGCCCTCATATGCGCCGCCCTCTTCGGTCCTCACTATTTTGACATTGCCCCGGTCTTCCACGGAGAGGACATTTTCGAATTCGATCTCCGCGCCCTGTGCTAAAATCTGGTCCAGCATCTTCTCGGCAAATTCATTTCCGCTCATCTGCAGCGTTCCGGGATAATTCTCCACCTTGGGAGAGTGAGTGATCTGACCGCCAAATCCGTTCTTTTCAATGACCAGTGCGCTCTTTCCGTTGCGAAGCGCGTAGAGAGCGGAAGTCATACCAGCGGCGCCGCCGCCTACAATAATAATATCATGCATTTTCTTAATCCCCTTTTAGTGAATCAATCCGAACGAAAGAGCCTGTATTACCTTGTAAGCAGCTGCCAGTTCGGTTTTCGACATTTTCCCCATCATCCGGTTCGTCATCACAAGGACACAGATCCCCGCCGACAAAAAGGCAATATAGGAAACACGCGCGCAGAAATTTCCCCTGTATTCCATAGTCTGATACATGAATCCGATCACAGTAAAAGCTATGATGCACAGCATCCAGATATAATCTTCCGAATACCGCATATCCAGTCTGGGGGTCCATGCCACACTCATGACCACGATCAGCAGCACCACTGCGGCAATAGTGCAGATCCAGCCCGCAAGGCCGCTCTCGCGAAGCCGCTTTCTGGTCTGTTCATTTACAGCACCCACCAACATATAGAACAGGACCGGATACATCACAAACAAGCCTCCGTCGCTCACAAATGGAAACTCTCTCTTCACGTCCATCATCTGCAGGAAGCAAAACTTCAAACCGTCCAGATTCCGCTTTACATCGAAGATCGCATCCAGGCCTGAATAGTTGGTCTGATCCGTCACTGTAAGCTGATAGCTCTGCCCGAACTCGAACGGATTGCCAAAGCGAGCATTATTGTACCACATTAAAAGCGCTGCGACTATAACATAAGGGGTGGCCGCTAATAGAGTTTTGACCAAAACGCCTGCACTTAAACCATGTTTATTCAGGAAGATGATCAGCAGCGGCAGTACAACAATATTGGCCAGTCCTACCGTTGGCCGGCAGCCAAAGACAAGCGCGCCTAAAAGAGATCCGATCGCGGCATATATAAGCGCGCGGTTCACTTCCTCTGTGTCCAAAACCGCTTTCAGGAAGAAGAACAGACTCCAGATTTCCAAGCACACGCCCGATGAAATCGCAGTCTGATAAAGAGCCGGTTTGGAAGTGCTGTACATAATGCTGATCATTGAGAAAACTACAGAAAGTACCCAGTATAAACCGATCGGCAGGTCTTTCATGTACTTTTTCGACAGAAATCGGAAGACTGCAAACAACCCGATGACCGTCAAGGCGGTAAAGACCTGCGTCGCATGATATGTCGTCAGCGGCCTGCCTGTGATCAGCCGATATGGCATGAAGAGCAGGAATACAGGCACAACTCCATAATACATATAGTACTTTCCGTTATAAAAGGCATGATCCCAGTGAAAACTGACGCCCGCCTTCTTGCGCGCTCCGTAGTTATAGGGATTCTCCATCTCCAGCAGCTTGGGGTCGATATCATCATAGTCAAAATGGAGCTGCCCTTTTAAAAAGGCCTCCGTGATCAACTCATACTGATTCCGATGCCCCGGTCTTTTCCCATTGTAGAGACTGATCACAGACATCAGGAAGGAGCTGACCGTTATAATAAGTGCGATCAGAATCGCGGTTATGATCCATGACCCTCTAGACCATTCTCCCATCGTCTTTCTATAGAAATTCGAAGAAGGCCTCAATGTAAACAGAAGGATCAAAATGATTCCCCAGAACAAACAGCTTGTAAGCATGTTTCCCATGTTAGTCTAACCTCGTGATTCTTCTGCCTGATACCGCGGCATTAAACGTCGGCTTTCTTTCCAAACGCAGGCAGTAATATTGCCCGGCAGTATTTCTACTGCCGGGCGGTATCATTATCTTCTTGATCATTTATGCATCAGCCATCCCTTGATATCGGAAACGCCTCGATACTTCTCAAATGACTCACCGTTGTCCAAAATCAGTGTCGGAGCCTGCTTGACGCCGTATTTCTTCACCAGTTCCCTCTCCTCATTGGCATTGAGGGGCTCATAGGCCACGCCCGCCTTGTCGAGGATGGCGCCTGC
>CACXGR010000118.1 GCA_902767235.1 uncultured Lachnospiraceae bacterium
CCATTCGTTTCCATGGTCATTTCCTCCCCTTCTGTGCGCTTTGCGCAAAATTCAATCTGAGTACTTATTATAGCATCAACCGCCCACTAGCGAAACAATTATTTCTGTAGTATATTGATAATTACCGCCCAAAAAGCGGAAAAATCATGACAACGAGGTCTCTGTATGGATAAAAAAGCAATCAGCGAGATCAGAAAACTGATCAAACCCGACAGCAGCATCGACCGGATCCGCGGCTGCTATGTGAATGAAGAGGGCAAGGTGATCCGCCAGCTTCAGGACTCTCTGGCCACTATGGAGGAGGATTCGCAGGAAAAATATTGCGAGATCCTGCGCGGCGCCATGTCCGGAAAGCTTGGCAGAAATCTTTTTAACATGGGCTTTCCCCTGGAGGAAGAGATGGAGGGCGGCCGCTATCAGATGCTCTACCGCCTTCAGCAGTCCGAACTTCGGGATGACGATATTTTGACAGAATTTTATGAAAAGGTGGTCGAAAAATTCCGGATCGAAGGCAAGTACCTGATCCTTCTCATCCACGGCGTCTACGATATCCCGGCCAAGGGCTCCGACAATATGGACATGGACGACGCATCCGATTACGTCTATTCCTTCATCGTCTGCTGCATCTGCCCCGTGTCGCTGATGAAGGAGGGGCTCTGCTATGACGAGGAGGCCTGCACCTTCCTGGACCGGCGCCGGGACTGGGCCGTGCAGAAGCCCGTCAGCGGTTTTCTCTTCCCCGCCTTCAATGACAGGATGCCCGACATCCACAGTCTGCTCTACTACTGCCGAAAAGAGGACGAGCGGCACGAGGAGATCAGCGCCGACCTTCTGGGCTGCACCCTTCCCATGCCGGAGTCGGACCAGAAAGAGGTCTTCCGCTCCATGGTGGAACAGACCCTGGGGAGCAATTGCGATTTTGAAAATGTGAAAAATATCCACGACGCCGTCGGGGAGATGATCGAGCAGAACAAGGACGCCGGCGAGCCGGTGCAGATCGAAAAAGCACAGATGCGGCGCCTGCTCTACGAAAACGGCGCTGACCAGTCTGTGCTCAGTGATTTTGACGCGGCCTATGACGAGGCGGTGGGCGAAGGCGTTCCGCTGATGGCGGAAAACCTGGTCGACACGTCCCGCTTCGAGGTCAAGTCCCCTTCCCTCAAGATCAGCGTCAAGTCCGATATGTCGGATATGCTGAAGACCAAGGTGATCGACGGAATGGAGTATCTCCTGATCCCGGTCACGGATGAGCTGGAAGTCAACGGCATCCGGATCCGCCAGCGTCAAAAATAAAACCTGCCCGGGGAATCGTTCAAAGATCCCCGAACAGGCTTACTATTTCATCTGCCTCCCCGCGCATCAGCGCAGATCCTGCAGGTCCGGCTCCTGCATGCCGATCGTCAGGATCAGCCCCAATAGGACGCCGGCCGCAAGGCCGCCCAGATGGGCCGCGTTGTCCGTGTAGGGATTTCGAAAGCCGCTGTATACCGCGTAGAAGACTGCGAAGCCGGCCCTCACAAGAAGTGAGGAGCCGCTCCGCAGTTTTTTTCTGCCCCTGAGGATCAGAATGATCAGCGCGCCCATGACGCCGAAGACCGCTCCGCTCGATCCCACCGAATAGGTGTTGATGCCGCCGGCGTAGTCATAGAGAACCGAAACGATATTGCCGGCGATACCGGAAAAGAGGTAGAGGATCACATAGCGCACCGCCCCGAGATTCCTCTCCACGGCATTTCCCATGAGGACCTGTACCAGCAGGTTGCTGCCCAGATGGGAGAACCCTGCGTGCAGAAAGATGGAGGTGAAGAGGCGCCAGTACTGCTGCCCCTCGATCACAAGATCCGTCACGCACTCGCCGGCCGTGTATATTTTGTCGCCGGATACCAGACAGACGGCGAATACGGCTGCCTGAATGACGGCGAGAATGATGTTCGCTTTGCAGTAGCTGTATTTGCGAAGTTCCTGCATGCCTTCCTCCGTGTGAGACTGAACTTATGCGCCAAGGCATGCGAAGTGGAGCGCGCCCACAGCCTGCGCGAACTGCGCGACCGTAAACTGCGGATCCTCTTCCAGCTGCTTCATCAGAGGCGTGACAGCGAGTCCGGAATCCGCGTTTTTGATCACGAGGGAAGGCTCTCTCCTTGCGGCGCCCTCTTTGATCAGGTCAAAACATTCCTTCCGCTTGACCAGTCTCCCGAAGAGCGTGCGCTCCCTGGCTTCGGGGTGGAGCAGATACTCATTTTCTCTCCAGGTGACGGCGATGTATTCGCCGATGGATCGGAAGATGTCGCGGCACACCTCGCTCTCGCCCGAGGCTGCCTTCTCCATAAAGAACTCCAGGCACTCCTTGCGCCTGTCCACTGGCTCTGTGGGCACGACCACGAGACGCCCCTCATCCCGCACTTCGAAGAGGCCCCTGTCCAGCGCTTCCTTAAAGATCTCCGGCTCCCTGTCCGGAAGGTTCCTGATGGCCAGGCGGAATACACCCATCTGCCCGGTGTAGCGCTGAAGTGAACCCGCCAGCAGCGTATTGACATTGCGGCAGCTGCGGGCGTCCTCCGCCTCATATCCGCAGGCTTTCCGGCTGCCCAGGTCTATGATGCAGTTGTACACTTCCAGCGGGATCTGCGGGATACTGCCGTCCGCCATGACCCAGCCGGTGCCCAGTTCCGTGCCCAGGCTGTAGGCGAAGAAGCCGTTGGAGACATCCTCTCCCGCCGCCGCCATCTCGACCGCGTCCGTAAAGGCCGCCATGGCGCCGTCGTTGCAGCACACAACGCTCCGGCCGCTCTTGGTGAGCCGTCCCATCACGCCGGTAAAAGCAGTGAGCCTGGCCAGCTGCTCTTCGTAGTCCCGGTCCCGGTTCTCCCGCATGCCTTTGGTCTTGGTGGTCTCGCCGCCGACGACCATATTGCGGATGATGACGTCCGGCCAGCTGAGGCCGATGGCGTCCCACTTCCTGCCGCCCCCGAACTGCTCCATGAGGCGCTGCGCCGTCTCCATGACCGGTCCCGTGAGCTCTTCCACATTGGCAAAAGAGATCGGCGCCCAGTCCATCTCCTCGCAGTGGACGAGCTTTCCGCAAAGGCTTACGGCAAACTTGACGTCGGATCCGCCGACGTCCACGCCGAGAAGAAAGAGGGACTTTGCCGCCGAGGAAATGCCCGCGAATACCGGCTCCCCGGTCTGAACGCGCTTCCCTTCCGCAGGTGCGGTCTCCTTCGAAATATCTTCGATCTCCAGCGTGAACTTCACCTGCCCGCCAAAGAGCGCACGGAGGATCCGCTCGTTTACATTGAGGCACTTCCCGTATCCCGAGCGATCCGACATGGCCATGTCGATCTGGAAGTCCTCCCTGAGTCCCTCCGCCAGAGATACGACTTCCCTGTCGGCTGTATCCAGGAAGATCACCAGGCGCACCGCACCCAGCGTCGAGAGCAGATCGTACAGGAAGGCCCGCACATAGGAGGCAATGAACTGCCTCTGCCGGCTGTCTTCCCACTTGGGGAGCCGGAGCGCAAAGACCTCCGTCTGTCCTTCGTACAGATCCGCATGAATGTGGAAGGGGCAGGCGCCGACGCGGTTGAAAGCATTCCGCACGTCCGTTATATAGACGGTCTCATCCGCCTCCGCTCTCCTCAGGAACTCTTCAATGCATTCCGTCTGCTTGTTCACTGCTGTCTCCTCCTGTCTCCTTTTCAAGCCGGATCGCCTCCAGAAGAGGATCGATCTCCACCGTGTATTTTCCTTTTTCCCGGGCATCCAGGCGCACCGTCACCTGCCTGCCGATCACTTCTTTGCCGGGATACTCGTCCAGCGCCCGGCTGCTGTAGGTCTCCTCTTTCCCCGTCACCGGGTCCCTGTAGCGGCAGACAATATAATACGCCGTCTTTTCGCCCGCCGTCCGAAGGTTTCTCGTGACGCCCAGCACCTCTGCCGTGACGGTCCTCTCGCCGCCCGGCAGCTGCAGCAGGCTCTCTCCGGTCAGAAGCCCTTTGCTGACCATCGTGCCGCCCGTGACGACCAGGATGGCCGTGGGAATGCTCAGGATCGTAAAGTACTTCGTCTCCCCGGTCCTGAGACTGATCATGATCCCGGCTGCTGCCAGCGCGATGCTGGCGAGGAGCAGTGCGCCTCCGAGAAGTGTATTTTTTCCAAATCTGTTATTTCCGTCCACTTTGGCCTCCATTGAGGGCGCATGCCGCAGCATCGCTCTTTTATCGGGTCTTTATCACTGCGTGTACATCTCGTAGAGCTCCACATGGTCATATATGCAGGGCCATCCGCCCGGCGCATTGGCCGTCACGCAGATATAGTGACCGCCGTCATCGGATACCTGATAGCTGACGGCGCAGTTGCCCGCCTCGTCCGTATATCCGGTCTTTCCGCCCTCCACCGTTCCGTGGGTGTCCTTGTCCTCGATCCTTCTCAAAAACCAGTTTGAAATGCCGATGACTTCCGCGTCGTCATCGCTCGACCGGGCCACTTCATAGTAGCGGCAGGAGAGCACTTCCCGGCAGGTCTTGTTGTCCATGGCCGCCCGCATGATCGTCGCCATGTCCAAAAGAGAGCAGTAATGATCCTCTGCATGCGCGCCCACCACATTGGTAAAGTGCGCCGTGTCCGAAATACCGAGCTCTTCCAGCTTCTTGTTCATCAGCTCCACGAAGGCCTCCTCCGAACCGGCCGTATATTTGGCCAGCGCCAGCGCGGCGTCCGCTCCCGAGGGAAGGATCGTTCCGTACAAGAGACTGCGGATCGACGGCGTGTCGCCGATATCAAAGCCCACCTGGCTCATCTGGTTGGTGAACACGTAGTCCGTGATGTCCGTGTCGATCTCATAGGTGTCTGTGTCCAGCTTGGACTGGTCGATATTCTCAACTGCCACGAGCAGCGTCAGAACTTTGGTCATGGAGGCGGGATAGATCGGATCCTGATACCCTCTTCCGGCGATCACCGTCCCTTTTTCCAGGTCGACGAGCACCGCGAATTCACTGTCCATGTCCTCCGGCACGTCCGCTGTGCTGTCCGTGGTCTTAAAATCGTAGCTCTCGCTCAGGCCCGGGATCTTTTCGGACTCCTTCCGCTCTTTCTCCTCCTGCGCCGCCTTTCTGGACGCCGCCAGCGCGCCTTCCTCCTCCGCATTCTTGCCGGTGGTGGCCGCCGCTGCCGCCGCATCTTCCTCCGTCTTTTGGACCGTGGTCGCCGCTGCTGCCGCCGCATCTTCCTCCGTCTTTTGGACGGTGGTCGCCGCCGCTGCCGCGGCAGGCGTCTCGGGGCTCACCGGCTCTTCTTGCCGCGTCGCCTCAAAGGCGGCCTGTTCCGCCTCCGTCCGCCTGGCCTCCTCGATGGCCGCTTCCTTTTCCTTCACATTTCTCATGTGGATCATAAGGGCTGCCGCCCCGACGCCGATCACGGCGAGCAGGATCAGGCCCAGCATGATCATTCTGATCCGGATCTGCTTCTCTCTTTTTCTTCTGGCGGCCTCTCTTTTGCGCCTTCTCTCCCGCGCCGCTTTGGGATCCCGTCCGCTCTGCGCAGGCTTTGTGCTCTTCATATCCTGATTGTCCAGATTCTGACCCATACTGTCGCTCATACCTTTTTATCCAGTTTGACGGCAGGCGCGATCGACAGATCCGCCGCGTAATAGGGGATCAGCATCGCCTGCAGCGCGTGATAGAGATCGGATTTGCCCGGCCACACCGTATCCAGCACATTGTTTTCTCTGTCAAGCTGATGGAACCAGGATCCGTTCACGTGGTCCATCACCTTCTCGTCCAGATACTGCATAAAAGCCGCGTACTTCCCGGCGTACTCCTCCTTGCCCGTGACATGCCAGAGCGTCGCGGAGGTGTTGATGCCCTCTGCCAGCGTCCAGTGCATGCGGTCGTGGACCACCGGTTTTCCGTCCCAGTCCGTGGTGTACACGATCCCGGGCTCGCCGTCCGAATACCAGCCGTCGGAAACGGCGCGGTTAAAGAGGTTTTCTGCGGCTTCTATATATTTTGACGCCTGTTCGCTGCTCTTGCCGTAAGTGGAGAGGGCCCACTGTGTGATCAGGCGGGACCACTCGATGCCGTGACCGGGCGTCGCGCCGTAGGGCTTGAACTGGTCGTCGGGCTTGTCCTTGTTGCACTCGAGGTCGGCCGTCCAGTCGCTGCTGTAGTGCTCCGGGATCCGCCAGTCGTTGCCGGCGGCCCAGCCCAGGACATGGTCGATGATCCTGCCGGCTCTCACTCTGTATTTTTCGTCGCCGGTGACATCCGACGCGGCCAGAAAGGCCTCGACGGAGTGCATGTTTGCGTTGAGACCTCTGTAGCTGTCCAGGACCGTGAATTCCGTGTTCCATGTATCACAGGAGAGTCCTTCCTCCTCGTTCCAGAAGCGCTTGTCGTAGAGCGCTATGGCCTCGTCCAAAAGCTCCTGCGCGCCGGGGCGCCCTGCCAGCACCGCACTCGAAGCGGCCAGGATCACAAAAGCGTGGGCATAGCACTGCTTGCCGGGCAAAATACCGCCGTCCGCCGTTCTTCCGCTGTACCATCCGCCGTTCTCCCTGTCGTGAAGCTCTCCGCGAAGGCCCTTCAGCGCGGCGTCCGCCAGTTCCCCGCTGCCGGGATGTCCCAGGAATGTCCCCAGGCTGTAGACATGGCACATGCGGGCGGTGATCCAGGTCTCGCGGGGTCTCTCCTTCCAGGGCGTTCCGTCGTCTCCCAGATAGTAGGATCCGCCTCCGGGGGAGGGGAAGCGGTGTCCGAACTGCAGAAGGCCCTCTGCATTTTCTTTCAGAAACTGCCTGTTCTGAGGTGTGTCGATCTCGTATTTTTTCTGCGTGCTGCTCATGTTTCTCCTCCTCACTTCATAAATCTGTCGATCGCTTCGTTCATCTTCTCGATGGAATCCCGGTCATTTTCCCTGACCGCCTCCACGATGCAGTGTTCCATATGCTGCTTCAGGATCAGCTTGCCCGTGTTGTTGATCTCCGACTTGACCGCGGAGAGCTGGATCAGCACATCCGAGCAGTCTTCTCCATCCTCCACCATGCGGCGCACTTTGTCCAGGTGTCCGACCGAGCGCTTGAGCCGGTTTACGATCGCGCGGATCTGCTCCGGGTCATGGGTATGGCTGTGATTTGCGTGATGCACGTGTTCATGGGCACCCTCCTCCTCGTGGGAGTGGTAATGCACGCCGTCATGCGTGTGATAATGACCGCTCTCCGAATGATTTTCCATACCGGTCACCTTCCTTCCGTGCTGTTTGCGCTGTTTTCTGTAATTATATCAGTTTCCGCCGGATCTTCTATATCCCTCACCAGCTTTTTATACAGGAAGAAGCAGATCACGGATGATAAAAGAGACCCCATCGGCGCCGCCAGTCCCATGGGATAGAGCGTCGCCGGGAACATGACCGAAGCCAGATAGGCCCCGGGGATCCTGACAAGAACAATGGACGTGATATTGTGGATAAAGGAATAGAGCGACCGGCCGCAGGCGCTGAAAAAGCCGCTGAAGCAGAACTGGATCCCGGCGATGACGCAGTCCAGCGAGTAGGACCGAAGGTACTGGCCTCCCAGACGCACCACTTCCGGCTCCTGGGTGACAAAGACGCCCACGATCTCTTCCGCCGCAAACTGGCAGATCACAAAGACGACGGCGCCTGTGCCCACGCACACCGCGATCCCGTACCACAGCGCTCTTTTGGCCCGCTCGCGCTCGCCGGCGCCCATATTCTGGGCTGCCACTGCCGAGACGGTGGACAGCATGGATGAGGGCACCAGAAAGAGGAAGCTGATGATCTTTTCCACAATGCCGACCGCCGCCGCCACGTCCACGCCCCGGCTGTTCGCGATCGTCGTGATCACCAAAAAGGACACCTGTATGAGGCCCTCCTGAAAGGCCACGGGCACGCCGATCCCCAGCAGCCGCTTCATGCAGCGCGAATCCGGGATCAGGTCGCTCCTGTGCATCACCGCTCCTTCCTGCCCCTTCATGAGAAAGAGCAGCGCGATCACCACGGAGAATGCCTGGGATCCCACCGTCGCGGCGGCGGCGCCGGCTGCCCCCATTCCGAGCGGTCCGATCAAAATATAGTCAAATCCCACGTTGATCAGCCCCGCGATCGCCACAAAGATCATGGGACTTTTGGTATCTCCCATTCCGCGGAAGATACTGCTGATCACGTTGTAAGCGGTGATGAAAGGCACGCCGATGAAACAGATGATCAGATATCTGCGCGCCTCTCCCAGCGCCTGGGGAGGTACCGACAGGATTTTCAGGATCCCTTCCGTGCTGATCAGAAGGATCACCGTCAGGATCAGCGCAAAGACAGAAAAGAGCGTGGCCGAGTTCCCGATGAATCTGGCGCACTCCCTGCCGGATCTTGCACCGACGGCGAGGCTGATGCACACCGTGGTGCCCATGGCCAGCCCTACGATCACAACGGTCAGCATGTGCATGACCTGGCTTCCCACTGCCACGGCAGAGACCGCCGCTGCGCCGTTGTACTGCCCGGTTATAAAAAGATCCGCCATTCCGTAGAAGGTCTGCAAAAAACAGGCGACCAGAAACGGCACTGCAAACTGCAGCATTTTTCCAAAGAGACTGCCTTTAGTCAGATCTTTCTGCATATGTGTTTAGTGCCTCCTTTGAATGCAAAAAACACCTTCCAGCGGAAATCAAATTCCCGTTGGAAGGTGGAAATCAGCTCTTCCGTCTCAATAGAATACCACGACCGGCATGCCGGTGCGCACATAATTGTAGAAGGTCGGTGCGATCGACGGCGGCAGGTTGATGCATCCGTGCGATCCGTCATATTTGTAGATATCGCCTCCGAAACTGGACCGCCAGCTGGCATCGTGGAATCCGCATCCGCTGTAGAATGGCATCCAGTAATCCACGTGTGAGACATAGGAGTACTGTCCGTTGCCGAGCGGCGTTCCCTTCAGATCGGTGTCCGTATCCTTGTAGAGGATCTGGTAAACGCCGGTAGGCGTGCCGCGGCCGCCAGAAGGAAGGCCCGATACGCAGTCCGTATCCAGGACCATCTCGCCGTCAATATAGATCCACACATGCTGCTTGGAGAGGTTGGCCTCAATATATGTGCCGCCGATCCCGCTGCCGCTGGTGTACTGCTTCTGGTAATAGTAAGGCTCTCTCTCTTCTTTCTCGCCGTCCCAGAGAAGATCCCATACTTCCTCTTTCTCGGTCTCTTTATCCACCGAGTAGCCGTAGTCACCGCCTTCCACTTCGATATCTCCGACGTTTGTGGCATGGAAGTTCCATGTCTTGCCGACTGTGTTGACGTTTCGGGCGACTTCATCGACCCAGAAGCTGATCTTTTCTTCCCAGAGATCCTCGTCCCTGTAGTAGTTGCCCTTGTCATCGACGGACAGCCACTGAACGGTGTCATCCGCATCGATGGTGATCGAATCGCCGTTCGGAAGATTCCATGTGATGGCGCCCGCCAGCATCTTGTTGTAGCTGTCGCACTTGTTCACGATATCCTCGTCCGTGCTGCGCACTTTAGGCTCCGAATAGGCTCCCTCGATCGCCGTCACGTCCACCGAAGTCTCCCCTGTTCGGACCGCTCTCTCCGCAGCCTCCTGCACGAGCGCTGTTTTGATCGTGTCGCCCTCCACCTCGGGAATGATGCTGAAGGTCGTGCCGGAAAGCTCAATATAGGCGTCCTTGGGTTTGATCATATTGTCCTTCTGAAGCTCCGGCAGTTCCGCCACTGCTTTGGTCAGAAGATCGGGATCATAGGTCAGTTTCTGCATGACCTGCCCGTCCGTTCGCCTGAAAAAGCACTGATACCACTTGCGGGCGTCCTGGGAGCGAAGGATCTGATCCACGCTGCCGTCGGGCTTTACTTTGTAGCCGATCTGGTCTCCGGTGATCAGCTCTGTCGATCCGTTCCGGAAACTGATGGTCAGCTCATATCCCGTCGCCTTCTCGGAGAGGATCTTCTCCACCTCCGGAGAAGTCATACCGCTGACATCGATCCCGTTTACATAGGTATTCTGAAGAAAATGCGTCTGCGCATAGACTACGCCGTAGTAATAGCTCCAGCCAATGACGCACAGAAGAAGAAAGATCAGGACCGGCCCTATGCTTCTGTGCCGCTTCTCCGGGTAGTATTCTTCTTCCGGCTCCGGCGC
>CACXGR010000119.1 GCA_902767235.1 uncultured Lachnospiraceae bacterium
ATTATGCCGGACATTTGTATTGTCTTGTCTCTTCCCTGTTCCCGCCGTCAGTCGCCGGGCGCCGCTGTGTTTTGGTGAAAATACCGGTAGATCTCCTCCGCCGCCTTGCGCGTGATCTCCGGCACCTGCTCCAGCCTGTCTTCGTCTGCCGCCGCGATCTCCTCGATGGAGCCGAATTCCCGCATGAGCGCCTTTTTCCTGGCGGGTCCGATCCCGGGGATCTCCTCCAGTCTGGAAGAGGTCTGCGCCTTGCCGCGCAGCGAGCGGTGGTATTCGATGGCAAATCGGTGCGCCTCGTCCTGGATCCTCGTGATCAGCTTGAAAGCCTCTCCTGAGCGGTCGATCGGGATCTCGATATTATTGTAATACAGCCCTCTGGTCCTGTGGTGATCATCCTTGACCATGCCGCAGACCGGGATCGAAAGGCCCAGCTCATCCAGCACCTGCAGCGCGATGTTGACCTGGCCTCTTCCGCCGTCCATCATCAGAAGATCCGGAAACTTGGTAAAACTGCCGAATTCTCTGTCGATCTTCTTCTCCTCCAGTTCTTTCTGCTCCTCCATGCCGTGCCGGAAACGTCTGGTCAGGACCTCCTTCATGCAGGCGTAATCGTTGGGCCCCGCCACGGATTTGATCCTGAATTTGCGGTAGTCGCTGCGCTTGGGCTTTCCCTTCTCGTAGACCACCATGGACCCGACGTTGGCAAAGCCGCTGATATTGGAAATATCGTAGGCTTCCATCCGGTCCGCCCTTGCCAGCCCCAGCAGATCCCGGATCTCCTTGACGGCGCCGATGGTCCTGCCCTCTTCGCGCTTGAGCCGCTCCCTGTCCTTTTCCAGTACCAGGCGGGCGTTCGTGTTGGCCAGCTCCACAAGCTTCTCCTTCTGTCCCTTGACCGGCACCTTTAAGGTCACTTTGCTCCCTCTGACAGCGCTGAGCCACTGCTCGAGGAGCGCGCGGTCCTCCAGTTCGCAGGGGAGGATGATCTCCCTGGGAACAGAAGGCGTCCCGCCGTAGAACTGCTTGATGAACTCGGAGAGGATATCGCCCTTTTTGCGGCCGGCCACATGGGTCATGTAGAAGTGCTCGCGCCCGATCAGCTTTCCGTCTCTTAAGAAGAAAGTCTGCACCACGCCGTCGGAGTCCGGACTGGAATTGTCCACGGAGATCCCCAGGATATCCCTGTTTTCTCCGATGCTCTCCGACATCTTCTGCTTCTGGGCCACCTGTTTGACATCGCTCAGAAGATCCCGGAAACGGATCGCCTTCTCAAACTCCATGGCTTCCGATGCCTGCGTCATCTTCTGCGTCAGATCCCGGATAATGGGATCGTAGTGCCCCGACAGGAACTCCAGCGCCATATCCACGCGCGCCTTGTAGTCCTCCTGTGACACTTCCCCCGTGCAGGGCGCACAGCAGCGCTCCATGTGGAAGTTGAGGCAGGGTCTCTCCTTTCCGAAATCCCTGGGCAGCGCGCGGCTGCAGTCCCGCAGTCCGTACAGCCGATTGAGCAGCTCGATGGTGCTCCTGACGGCCTGCGCGCTGGTATAGGGGCCAAAATAGCGCGACTTGTCCTTGAGCTGCCTCCTGGCAAAGAGGATCCTGGGATAGGGCTCCCCGACCGTCACTTTGATGTAAGGGTAGGTCTTGTCGTCCTTGAGCATCGTGTTGTACTTGGGCCGGTGCTCTTTGATCAGGTTGTTCTCCAAAATGAGGGCCTCCAGCTCCGAGTCCGTGACAATGTACTCGAAGCGGGCGATCTGCTTCACCATCTGGTCGATCTGCGGACCCCTTCCCACGATCTTACGAAAATAAGAGCGGACGCGATTGTGAAGATTCACCGCCTTCCCCACATATATGATCGCATCCCGCTCATCATGCATGATATACACGCCCGGTTTGGGCGGCAGTTTCTTCAGTTCTTCCTGTACGTTGAACATCCGCCTGATCACTTACCGGTCAAAAAACCGGTCCACGTCCTTCTGAGACACATCCGAGAATCTTCCCCGGACGCCGTCGTCTGCGGACGGTTCCTCTTCTTCCTGCTCTTCCTGCTCTTTGCCGGCCGCCTCGGCTTCTGCCTCCGCTTTCGGCACGGTCTCCGCTGCCGCTTTCGGCTCGGTCTCCGCTGCCGCTTTCGGCTCGGTCTCCGCTGCTGCGACTGCCTTGACCTCGCTGTCTGCTTCCGGCTGCGCCTCGATCTGACGGTCTTCCTCCGTCATCTCGCCCTTGGCCTTGCGGAAGAGGCGCATGAAGTCCTTGCCGGTGATGGTCTCTTCCCGGATCAGCTGCTCGGCGATCATATCCATCGCATCCATATTCTCAGACAGGATCCGTTTCGCCTCCTTATAGCAGTCCTCCATGATCTTGCGGACCTCTTCGTCCACCGCCGCCGCTGTCACGTCGCTGCAGTTGAGGACTGCTCTGCCCTCCAGATACTGGCTCTCGACGGTAGCCAGGCCCATCAGGCCGAAGCGCTCGCTCATGCCGTACTGCGTGACCATATTGCGGGCCACAGCGGTGGCGCGCTCGATATCGTTGGACGCACCTGTCGTCACCGTCTCAAACTTCAGCTCCTCCGCGGCGCGTCCGCCCAGAAGCCCCACGATCATGTCGTGCAGCTCTGCCTTGGTATTGAGATATTTTTCCTCCTCCGGCACCTGCATGACATAGCCCAGCGCACCCATGGTCCTGGGGACGATGGTAATCTTCTGGACCGGCTCGGAGTTTTTCTGTACAGCACTGATCAGCGCATGCCCGACTTCATGGTAGGAGACAATGCGGCGTTCCTTCTGGCTCATGACGCGGTCTTTCTTCTCCTTGCCGACCAGGACCTGCTCCACGGCTTCAAAGAGGTCCTGCTGATTGACATATTTGCGGTTGTGCTTGACCGCGTTGATGGCGGCCTCATTGATCATGTTGGCGAGGTCGGAGCCCACTGCTCCGCTGGTCGCCAGCGCGATCTCTTCCAGGTCCACGGATTCGTCCATCTTGACGTCCTTGGCGTGCACTTTCAAAATAGCGACGCGCCCCTTGAGGTCGGGTCTGTCCACGATGATGCGCCGGTCAAAGCGGCCGGGACGAAGGAGTGCCTTATCGAGGATCTCGGGTCTGTTCGTGGCGCCGATCACGAGGATGCCCTTGGCCGCCTCGAAGCCGTCCATCTCCGAGAGCAGCTGGTTGAGCGTCTGTTCTCTCTCCTCATTGCCGCCGCCGTATTTGGAGTCGCGGCTGCGGCCGATCGCGTCGATCTCATCGATGAAGATGATGCAGGGCGCATTCTTGTTGGCTTCCTTGAAGAGGTCACGCACTCTGGAGGCGCCCACGCCTACGTATAATTCGATAAAGTCTGAACCCGTCAGGGAGAAGAAAGGCACATGCGCCTCTCCGGCGACTGCCTTGGCCAGCAGTGTTTTGCCCGTGCCGGGAGGACCCACGAGCAGTGCGCCCTTGGGAAGCTTCGCGCCGATCTTGACGTATTTGCCGGGATTGTGGAGGAAATCCACCACTTCCTGCAGGGACTCCTTGGCCTCATCTTCGCCCGCGACATCCTTGAAGGTGATGCCGGTGTCCTTCTGCACGTACTCTTTGGCCGTGCTCTTGCCGACACTGCCCATGAGGCCGCCGCCTCCGGCCCGCCGGAAGATGAATCCCATCAGCACCCAGACGATGATCAGAGGCAAAACATAGGACAGCAGGAAGGAGATCACCATCCCGGAGCTGTCCGGGATGTAGCCATTGACCGTGACGCCCGCCTTGAGCAGCCTGTCTGTGAGGGCAGTCCCATCCTCCGTAATAGCTGTGTACCGCACGGCACTCGATCCCTTCAGATAGATCTCCAGCCGGTCGGACTTGATGTTTACCTTGTCCACCTGGTTCTGCTCGACCATCTGCACAAACTCATTGTAGCTGATCTCTGTCTCCGAATCGCTGCCGTAGTTCATCACATAGCTGATGATCACCAGCGTGATGACCGTCGCCAGCAGCATGATCACAAGGTTCTGCCGGTTGGGCCCCTTGCTGCTGCCTCCCTGGTCATCATCGCCTCTTCCGCCCCGGCGGTCGCGGTCCGAGCGCCTGCCGTCGTCGTAGCGCTCGATATTGTCATTATTCTTATCATCTTTGTGAAAAAGGTTTCCGAACATTCTGATAGTCACGCTTTCTAACTCAATCCATTCCGCCGTTCTTCCTTGCGGCGGCCACTCGCCGGGCGTCTTTGGCGTCTCCGGCGTTCAAAACACTATGATTCATATTATATGATGTAAGAATTTTACGCAAGTTATTCCTTTTTCCGCCTTCCCTTTCTGGCGAAAAGACGCCGTTTGGCCGAAAGAGGCGCCTTTGCCTTCCCCAAATGAAAATACCCGCATATCGAAAAGTCCGTGCTTTTCGACATGCGGGCAATATCACTCGATGGGCGGAAGGATATCCTTCAGTCCTTCCATGTAAGTGCTCTCGTAGTACTCTGCTCTTCCTGTATCCATGTAAGCCGTCATCTCCGGATCGATCGGGATCCTGGCGATGACCGGAATGTTCTCCTTGGCCGCGATCTCTTCTACATGGCTCTCGCCGAAGAGACGGATCTCTTCTCCGCAGTGAGGACATTTCACATAGCTCATGTTCTCCACAATGCCCAGTACCGGCACCTTCATGAGCCTGGCCATGCCGAGCGCCTTCTTGACGATCATGCTCACCAGATCCTGCGGCGTCGTCACGACGATGATGCCGTCGATCGGCAGGGACTGGAAGACCGTGAGCGGCACGTCGCCGGTTCCCGGAGGCATATCAATGAACATATAGTCCACATATCCCCAGCACACGTCGGTCCAGAACTGCTTGAGGGCGCCTGTGATGACAGGGCTTCTCCAGATGACCGGTGCGTCCTCCTGCTTGGAGAGAAGGTTCATGGACATGACCTTGATGCCGGTGACCGTATTGGCCGGGTACAGACATTCCTCTGTCGCCACCAGATCCGCATAACCCACGCCGAACATCTTCGGTATACTGGGGCCTGTGATATCCGCATCCAGGATCGCTGTCTGATAGCCGTTTCTTCTGGCCCACAGCGCACTCATGCCTGTCACGGAAGACTTTCCGACGCCTCCCTTTCCGCTGACCACGGCGATCACCTTGTTCACATGGCTTCCTTTATTTGCCTCGATATGAAAATCCGGCGGCGTGGGCGGCTTGGGTCTGCCGCCGTTATTCTGTTCACTCATCTCGACTTCCTCCTTTATATAACTTCCTACTCACAGATTTTTGTACCCGGAAAGGCAAAAACTGTTATAGTATACACATAAACTGCCGGCGTCCGTCCGCTCCTTTGCTCCGACAAATTGCCGACATATCTAATAATATAGTATATTTCCTCTTTTGGAAAGTAAGAAAAAGATGCCCGCAAGGCGGGCGATCCTCAAGTAAGAAAGGTCCGACAATGGAAGATCTCAATATCGCACTGCTCATTGATTCCGATAACGTCAGTTCCCGCTATATATCCGGGATCCTCAGTGAACTCTCCAAATACGGGAAGATCACGATCCGCCGCATGTACGGTGACTGGTCCCAGGACCGGCTTCACTCCTGGATGAAGTGTTCCTCCCGCTACTCCCTGACACCGATCATGCAGCCCAACAACACACCGGGGAAGAATGCCTCCGACATCGGGCTGATCATCGATGCCATGGATATCCTCTACACAGGCGATGTGCAGGGCTTCTGCATCGTCTCCAGCGACGGCGATTTCAACAAACTGGCGACAAGGCTTCGCGAGGCCGGCAAGATCGTCATCGGCATGGGCGAAAAGAAGACACCGGAATCCTTCCGTGTCTCCTGCGAGCGCTTCATCTTCCTTGATGTCATAGACAGCGAGAACTCCGGGAGCTCCCGCTATGAGAGCGCGTCCTCTGCGGCAGAAAGCAGCTCGGCAGGCACCGCCGCCCGCTCCGCTTCCGCCCAGTCCGCCGCCAGAAAGAAGCGCACCACGGCTTCCGTCGCGGAACCGATCATTTATAAGCAGATCACCGGTCCGACCGCCCCTCCCAAAGTTCAGGAGGAGCCTGACGCCGATCAGGATTTTGACAGTGATTCCGACGCGCTGTTCACGGACAAGGCGACCATCGAAAACGCCATTGTCAGTATCATCACGGACAACAGCGCAGAAGGCAGGGAGACCGGTCTTGGCGAGATCGGCTCCCGCCTGGTCAAAATATTCCCCGACTTCGACGTCCGCAACTACCACTACACCAAGCTCTCGGAATATCTCAAGGACTTCCCGTCCCTGAACGTGGAGAACCGGGACAACAACGTCTGGGTCTCCCTCAACAGCTCCTCCGACAGCGAGATCGAGCAGCAGATCCTGCGGATCTTCAAAAAGCACGGCACAGATGACATGTACATGACCACACTCAAAAAAGAGCTGACCGAGCTCAATCCCAACCTGGAGGCGAGCATCCGCCGAAGCGGCGTCACCCGCTTCTCGGTCTATCTGAACCGGATGATCTCTTCCGTGGAGGTCAATGGGCGGCATGTGCTGCTCAAGAAAGGGTGACCATAAGAGCGCATGCGTATAAAAGAGAGGCCATCACGCGACGGCCTCTTTTTTTCTTCCCTATTTATTTTTCCTCTGCTTTCGCTCTCTTTTCGATCAGTGCCGGATCCACCTGCGCCAGGAATCTGTCCACTTTCTTCCAGTATCCCTCCGGATCCACGACCACGCTCTTGACGTGCTCCGCACCCGGCACCAGCATGCTCATCTTCTCGCAGGAAGCGGCTTCGAAGAGCTTGTCCATCATCCAGCTGGGGATAAAACTGTCCGCTGCGCCGTGGATGAAAAGTGTGGGCGTCTTCGAACGGCGTACCGCGTCAATGGGGGAAGCCTTGGACAGGTCATACCCCGCCCTGAAAAGCGCCACCGCCCGCAGCGCAGGCATGATGACATCCGCGGATACCGGCGGTCTGTCTGCCAGATTGTTGTATACCTGGGTGAACTCCTCAATGGCCGTACTGTAACCCGCGTCCTCCACGCAGGCTTTGACGTTGGAGGGGAGCGGTTCCCCGGTCGTCATCATGACGGTGGCCGCGCCCATGGAGATCCCGTGCAGGATAATGGACGCCTGCGGGTCCCTTCTGATGATCCTGTCGATCCAAATGATCATGTCCAGCCTGTCATGATAGCCATATCCCACATATGTGCCTTCGCTCCTGCCGTGTCCCCGCAGGTCAGGCAGAAGGACGTTCATACCGTACCGGTCCCGGTAGACCCTGGCGTACTGTCCGACGCTCTCGGAAGTGTCGGAATACCCGTGCACACAGATCGCATATCTGTGATCCCCGTCCTCGACCGGCGAGGGGATGAAATTGGCGTGGATGCGAAGACTGTCGTCCGACATCTCAAACCAATCCTCCCTCGCAGGGTGTGTGTTCATCCAGATCCTGCCCTCCGTGTAAAGCCGCTCATCCTCCTTGTCATCGTTTTCCGAATTATGCTTCACAGGCTTCATGGAGAAATCATAGAAATAATTAGCAGCGCCGATCAGCGCGCCGGTGCCGACGCACAATCCGGTCTCCGCGAAAAATTTCAGTGTCTTCATCCTTTTGTCCTTTCTCTTCTTTTTCTTGCTCTCTATTTCTGACAGTTCCCTGCCTTTTCTTTCCATTCAATCCGTCCTCACCCTCAGGTCTGCGGCAGCTTCATGCACACGGTGACCGTGATCTCCGTTCCTTCACCCCTGCGGCTCCGGACTCTGACATTTCCGCCCATGGCGCTGATGATCTCCCTTGCAATATATAGTCCTGCGCGGAGCGGGTCATCCTTCTCGCTCTTATTCTCGAACATGCCCTGCATGAGCTCATTGGCGATGCTGCTCTCGTTGTCCCGGATCGTAAAGTACAAAAAGACTCTGTTTCCGGAAGCTCTGTCAGCCCGGCAGCCCAGATTGATCACGCTGTTGGTGGGCATCTGTTCCGCGACGCTCTCAAGAAGGCTGACCAGCGCTCTCTGCAGCTTCGCCTTGTCGCCCACTGCCTTCTCCGGTACCGAGATGCTCTTCTTGAGTTCCAGCCGGATCTTTTTGCCGGCGCAGACAGGCTGCTGAAGGACCATGATGTTCTCCAGGCACTCGTCGATGGAGAAGATCTCCTCTTTAATGACGTCGTCACTGGACGCCGCCATCTCCACCAGGTCGTCCATAACGGTATTTCTGCGGACAGGCGTCTCTTCCCGGCGTTCAGGGCGGACAGGCGTCTTGGTCCTGCGCCCGAGACTGTCATCCGTGAGCGGCCTCATGTCCCTGAGCGGTTTCACGGTGCTCTCCGGCATCTCCTCCTCGTCGTAGAAAAGATCGTCGTCCGGCTCATCGGGGATCCCGCTTGTGTCGAACCAGCTGCCGGCCGAAGTATGTGCGCCGGACCCGGCTCTCGCCGCAGCCTGCATATCGATCATCTTCTGCAGGCGCTCCACGTTCCTGGCCTGCTCTTTCTCCCGCAGCTCGCCGGCACGTCTTTGTTTCTCCAGCTGCTCTTCGGACTGGCGAAGCGCATCCATCGCGTTTTTCAGCTCTTGTGTGAGCCTGTCCATCTCCGCCTGTTTGTCCGCCAGCTGCTTGTCGCATTCTCCCCGCATGAGGTCCAAAGACCGCTGCAGCTTCATCATCTCCGCCTCGTGGGCTTTCCGGTAATTCTCCAGCTGCTTCTCTATGATCTTTTCCTTGTCGGAGTAGGATCGTATGAGTTCCTGTTCCTTCTCCTCATACTGTTTGCGGAGCTCATTCTCCTTGTCATCGGCGGACCCCTTCTGGGATTCCAGCACCTGGTTCATCTTCACCCGGAAGGACTCGATCTGCTCCTGGGTCCTGGCCTGGGCCTCTTCGATCTCCTTGCGTACCGTGGTCTGGGCTTCTTCCACCTGCTGCCTCGCCTTTTCCCGCTCCTGCAGGATCTCTGCTTTGGCTCTCTCCTGCTGCATGCGCGATGCGTTCTCCGCCTTGGCGATCTGCTGGTCCACCGCCTTGCGCTCTTCATCCTTGTCCACATAGAAGAGCATCCGAAGGCGATTTCCGTTGTGGTCCGCGCTGTTGATCAGATAGACGTCCGTCCAGCGCCTGGTGCCGTCCTGCTGCTGCATCTCAAACATGCCGACGTAAGGATCTTCCGAGAGCATCTCCAAATGCTTCTCGATCAACCTCTTTCTGGTGATGCTGGTCATCTCCAGCCGGTAAAAAGGATCCTTCGCGACCTCCTCCGCAAATCCGGCCATGCTCAGCCCGAACTGCTCGGGGAACTGCCTGCTGACATACACCGGTTTCCATTCTCCCGGCTCTCCGGTCAGGACACAGAGGCTGCCCGGTATTTTGGCCAAAATATCGGTCGCCGCCGCGATCCTCTCCCGCATCTGCTCGTGGACCATATTGAAGGCGGTCGTCTCCTGGAAGACGCAGTAATACACCGTGTTGTCGCCCTCCTGGTAAGCCGGCGCGCCGATCATGCGGTACTGGAAACGGTTGCCGTCTTTTCTGAAGAAGGTCATACTGACGGCAAGATGACCGCTCGTCCCCTGGATCTCCCGGAGTTTGGCCTGGATCTTCTCCCGGTCCTCCTCGGAGACCATGAAGAAAGTGTCCTTCTCTATCTGTCTTTGGAATACATCCTCCTTATAGCGGAGTTTCTTCCAGAAATACTCATTATAAAAAAGCGTCTTGAGACCTTCGTTCTTCATATAGGCAAAGATCAGCACACCGCAGGGAAGGTTCTCGGTGAACTCCCTGACCTGCTCCATTCCCGCCTGTCCGTTCTTTTCGGACATGTGTATGAATGAGATCTCAAAGTGCTGCCCGCGCTTACAGATCGCCATGCTGCAGCGAAGATAGACGGCTTTCTCCTCCTCCTTGGATACAAGATTGATCTCATATGCCACCGTCGAAATATCCGCGGCGCTCGGTGAGCTCTTGATAGAAACAATGTCCACGTAGTACCGCGCCGGTTTCGCTGTCATCTCCTGTTCCAGGAAATCCCGGATCTCCTTGGCTGTGCGGAAATGATACATCTGCTTGGGCGTGATCCAGACGACGTCATAAGCCATGTCTTCCAGGCACAGGTCCGGATCTCTCACGCTGAAATAGCTGTTTAAAAAACTTTTTCCAAAATCTATAGGTGTCTGCATATCCCCATTATAACAAACAAGAACAGCTTCGGTACAAATCTGACAGAAAAAAGTGGGGCAAAATACCGCTCAGCGGTTGACGAATTCCAAGTTGGAGTACACAATACCTAAAGTCAGATAATTATGGCAAACCTTGCAAAGGCCCAATAAACGGCTGATCTGTCGGAAAGGATACATATGATCCGCATCATCTGCATCGGCAAAATGAAAGACAAAGCCCTCCACATGCTGGAGGAGGAGTACATAAAGCGGCTGAAGGCTTTTGCCAGGACGGAAGTGATCGAAGTGCGCGACGAGCCCAATGATCTGGCCGCCCGCGAAAAGGAGGCCGCCCTTGCCAAGGAAAAGGAAGGCGAACGCGCGCTTTCCCAGATCCGGGACGGGGACTTCGTCATCCTTCTGGACCTTCACGGCGCCCACTGGGACAGCGAGACCTTCGCGCGAAAGCTCGGGGAGTGGCAGATGCAGTCCTCGAGTCTTGTCTTCGTCATTGCAGGGTCCCTGGGGCCCTCGCCTGCGCTGACTGCCCGCGCCAACGTCCGCTGGAAACTCTCCGACCTGACTTTTACGCATCTCATGACCAGAGTGCTCGTACTGGAACAGATCTATCGGGGATTTATGATCCTGAACGGCAGAAAATACCACAAATAAAGCTTCTGATACAGAAAGGCGGCAAAATGGAATTCAGTCTCATCCTTCTGAACAAACTCATCTCTATGATGATCATGGCCCTGGTCGGCTATGTCCTTGTCAAGCTCAATGTGCTGAAGCAGGAGGACAGCCGGGTCATTTCCGTTCTCCTGATCTGGGTGCTGCAGCCCTGCCTGATCCTGCGCGCCTTTCAGATCGAGCTTACCCCCGACCGCACGCAGGGATTTCTTTTCGCGACCATCGCCTCGACGCTCTCCATGCTCCTGTGTATTGCGTTTGCAAAATTGATGGAGCGCCCTCTCGGTCTGGATGAAGTGGATCGCCCTTCTCTGACCTATGCCAACGTGGGTAATCTGATCCTTCCCCTGATCTCCATGTCTTTGGGGGATGAGATGGTCTTCTACGGAAGCGCCTTCCAGATTCCCTTTAACCTCCTGATCTGGACCCACTGCTATTCCCTGCTCACGGGCGGCAAACATCTCAAGCTGAAAAAGATGCTCACGAACCCTCCTCTCATCGCGCTCTGCGCCGGTCTCCTGCTTCTGGCCGCACAGATCCGCATCCCTGCCGTCATCGACGATGCGGCCAAAGGCTTCCACGACATGGTCGCGGCCTCTTCCATGATGCTGGTCGGAATGATCATCGCCGGAAAGGATCTTAAGAGCGTATTCACTTACAAGAGAGCTTACCTGATCTCCTTCCTGCGGCTGATCGTCCTGCCTGTTCTCTGCATGCTGCTTCTGTATGCCAGCGGCTATGTGCAGCGCAATCCCGACATGAGACCTGTCGCCCTGATCGTCGTGATCGGCGCCAGTGCTCCGACCGCGACCACCATCGTCCAGATGTGTGTGCTGGGCGGCAAGGATGCCATGAAGGCCAGTATCTACAATGTCATGTCCACGATCCTGTGCGTCGTCACCATTCCGCTCATGATCCTTCTCTTCCAGATACTGTTCCCGGCCTGAAAAGATCATATACAAATGGGAAAGAGCCCTTCGGAATGGATGCCGGTGATCCGGTACCGATTCCGAAGGGCTCTTTAGGGGGGAAAATGATAAACAATACGTTCGGCAGGGAGAAACTTGATTGAGGGGGAGTACATTTCTTTGTCCCCTGTCGATGATGTAATGATACTGGGAAAATATGTTCAATTCGGGGCTATCTTGTGAACAAATTGTGAAATCAGCTCTTTTTCTCCGGTCTGTTGAC
>CACXGR010000120.1 GCA_902767235.1 uncultured Lachnospiraceae bacterium
GAGCAATGCCGAGATGTATGACAAAGGCCGTGTCTTTAACCATCTCTTCCTGGATCCGGGCTGTGAAGTCGGCTGGCACATTCACCATGGAGACGGAGAGACCTACTACATTCTGAAAGGTCACGGCGAATACAATGACAACGGCACGCCTGTCACGGTGGGCCCCGGAGATGTCACCTTCGTCGACGACGGTGAGGGCCATTCTCTGAAAAACACCGGGGATGAAACCTTGGAAGCCATCGCCCTGATTCTCTTCAAGTAATTCCGCGTCTCTCTTTTTGCCAGAAAACCCGCAGCTCCGAACGATCATCCGATCGGAGCTGCGGGTCTTCTGGATTCTGTCAGAACAATTCGCCGGCACGCGTCGGATCCCGGCAGGCAGGTATCACGGGCGTTAACGGCTTAATGGCTGTTAAAATAGTAGAGCGCGGTGCTGTCGGTCAGGACGGCGTCGCATTTCCCGGCGTAGAGTTGTGCAAAGCACTCCGTTGTTCCTCCCGCAAGGCGGGTAATCTGGCCCAGGCGCTTGATCAGCTTCTGGTCGGTGTTCAGCGCGGCCATGGCTTCCGGTGTGGACGGCATGACCATCTTTTTCCCGGAGAGCATCATCTTGTTCATGGTATAGCTGTTGGCGCGGACGGCCACAACGATGTCGTTCTCCACATACGGGCCGTATCGGGAATACACCCTCTGCTCAATCTCATCCGGATCCAGCGCCAGCCCGCCCCAGGCACAGTCGATGTTCCCGGAGGAGAGTTCGA
This sequence comes from uncultured Lachnospiraceae bacterium, assembly GCA_902767235.1. Lineage (GTDB taxonomy): Bacteria > Bacillota > Clostridia > Lachnospirales > Lachnospiraceae > CAG-791. The sequence goes on from CACXGR010000120.1 coordinate 762, forward strand.
TGTAGACATTCTCCTTTTCAATCGGCTGCATCTTGATATGCCAGCCGAGCTTTTCCGCCACCGCAATGGCAAATTCCACATCGAAGCCCCAGTATTCGCCGTTGGCCGCGTAAGCCAGCGGGAAGGAGTTGATATCAAGGCCGATGATAAACTCCCGATAGTCCGTGGGGGGCAGTTCATCCAGACGGATGTTGGTTCTCGGGAAGGAAATGATACGCTGGCCGAACCATTTGGTGCAGAGTTCGCTGAGCTTACCCTCCTCGTCCAGGGCCTGGATCGCTCCGATCACATAATAGGCGGTCGGATCGTCATTGCGAAAGGCAATCGAATACTCCTGATCCACCAGGGTCATCACCGCCTTGACCCCGTAGCCGCCTCCGCCGGAAGAACAGCCCGCGCAGAGCAGGCAGCCGCACAGAGCCAGAAGCAGGCAGATAGTTTTTTTCAGGCTTTTCTTATGTTTCAAGACAAGCTCCTCATCGTTCATGGTATTCCGTCATTTTCATCTGTGTCTCCGGTGCCGTCTGTGCCGGCGGCGCAAAGCGACAAGCAGGATCGCCAGGACGAGTTCAATCCCCAGCGCCGCAGCAATCACCGTCTGCCTGCCGCGAAAGGAGTCCGCTTCGCCTGACGGTGTCAGCGTCTCCGGGTTTGACACTTCGTATCCGTCAGCGTTTTCAGACCGATCCTGAACAGCTTTCGTGGTCCTGATCTCATCTTCCGCCGATGCAGGCGCCATCGGAACCCGGCTTGCATCAACGCTCCCCTGCGGTGTCTCCGGCGCAGAGGTATCCGATAAAAGCGCAGTCAGCCTGCCGTCCGCCCGGATGGTATAATCGCAGAACAACGCGGCCAGATCACCGATGATGTTCTCTGAAATGCCGCCATACCTCGTCATCACGGTCAGAAGGAAGGGATGCGGGGTGTATATGATCCCGCTGGCGTGGTTCCAGTCCGTCCCGTCCTCATCCTGATAGGTGCCGTATTTCTGCGCCGCTTCCCAGCGGCCGTCAAGCTTCAGACGGAAATAGCGGCCGGGCTGAGCGCGTTTCAGGCAGTCCGTCATCCGGGGGAAGCGCTCCTCATTCCGGTACAGCGTCGACATGACGTCCGTCATAAACCGGGCGGTAAAATAGCTTCCGCCGTAATAATCCCAGGTATAGTACTCCTCGGGAAGGTCAGCGTATCTGCAGAACATTTTTCTGCAGACATCCGGCTGAGCAACATACAGCAGCGCGGAATACGCGACAGGATTATTGGAGTTGACAAGGACTTCCTCCTCAACCGTCTCCAGCGGCAGGCCGTTGATGTCGCTGTCCTTCGTGAGTTCCCCCAGATATTCTCTCTCCGTGAGAAGCATCATCAGAGGCACCTTGTAGAGGCTTGCGGAATAGTACCAGCGGTCTTCCTGATGATACCACCGCTCCCCCGTTGCCGTATACTCATAGGCGACGGAGATCAGATCGGGATTGAGATCATTCTCTGTCAGATAGGCGTCAAACAGCGCTTCGATTTCATCCTCACGGATGACGCCGGAAGACTCCGCCGTTCCGATACAGGGAAGGCAGGTCAGCGTGAAAACCACCGTCAGGAGGAAGAGAAAAAGCTTTCCGGCAATCCGTCTCACCCTCGATCGTCAACTCCTCTGATCACGTATCATACAGGAAATCCCCTGTCAAATCAATGAAAGATTCATGAACGAATCTCTTCATACGACCTGAAACAGATAAAACTTCAGATAATCCGTCTCCGGTACATTCCACAGGACCGGGTGGTCTGCCGCCTGCTGCCGTACTTCAATCTGGCGAAGACTGACCCCGGCATCCGC
>CACXGR010000121.1 GCA_902767235.1 uncultured Lachnospiraceae bacterium
CCGGAGCTGCAAAGTACGATATGCAGGCCTTTGTTATAAGCCTCTTCCTCAATGGCTTTCGCAATTTCGTTAAAAAACGGATTATCAATGTTCGGTACGATCAGGCCGATCAGACCCGATGAGTTTTTAAATAATGCACGTGCCAGCTTATTCGGCTTAAAACCGGTCTCCCGGATCGCATCCTCAACTCTTTTTCTCTTTTCCTCATCTACCTTCGCTGTGCCGTTCATAACGCGAGACACTGTTGCCGGCGACACACCGGCCAGTTGTGCCACTTCCCTTATTGTTGCCATGAATTATCCATCCCTGCCTTTCCTGTTATTTCAACAAGAAAATATTGTAACACTTTAACACTTTACATTGACGTCAAGATTATAGCATTGTGCTGTAAGCAAAGTCAATTTGGCCGCCTTAAAGTCAGGGCGCCTCAAATACAGCCCAACTCAAAGACAGGACGCAGAAAAGGGGCCGCCAGAACAAGTCATTTCTTTGTCCGGCGACCCCTATTGTGCCCTCACAGGCCGAGTATAAAATCAATTACTGAACATTGTCCTTGGTGATCAGCGTAACTTCTACGGGAAGGTTCTTCTCAACGGACTCGCCATTCATGAGCTTCTGAGCTGTCTCTACAGCCGTTGCGCCCATCAGGTCGGGCTGCTGAGCGACAGTTGCTGCCATCTTGCCTTCCTTGATGGCTGCGATCGCGTCATCCGTCGCATCAAAACCGGCAACGATGATGCCCTTGTCGCCGATCGCTTCGATCGCGCCAAGCGCCATCTCGTCATTGTGAGCAAATACGCACTGGATGTCGGGATTGGCCTGCAGCATGTTCTCCATAACGGACATGCCTTCTGCGCGGTTGAAGTTCGCTGTCTGGCTTGCAACAACAGTGAGCTTCTCATCTGCTACGGAGTGGAAGCCCTCTCCTCTGTCGATGGTAGCGCTTGCGCCGTTGACGCCTTCGAGCTCAGCGGTCTTAGCCTTCTCACCTGCCAGCTGTACAAGGTACTCAGCTGCCATCTTGGCACCTGCTACGTTATCGGATGCGATGGAGCAGTCGACATCGACACCATTGACGACACGATCAACAGCGACAACCTTGATCCCCTTGGCGATCGCGTCCTCAACAGCGGGCGCAACTGCGTCGGAGTCGACGGGGTTGACGATCAGAACGGAAATGTTCTTGGAGATCATGTCTTCAATATCACTTGCCTGCTTAGCGGAATCATCGCCTGCATCAACAGTGATCAGCTCAACGCCCAGCTCTTTTGCCTTTGCTTCAGCGCCTTCAGACAGTGTAACGAAGAAAGGATTGTTCAGTGTGGATACGGAAAGGCCGATGCTGCCGCTTCCTGCTGCTTCGCCTTCAGCCGCTCCGCCTTCTGCTGCGGGCTTCTCGCCTTCAACAGAAGCGGCGCTGCAAGCCGCCATAGACATTGCCATAACACCTGCCAATACGAGTGCTGCGAGTTTTCTCAGTTTCATAACATTTTTCCTCCATTCAATAAAACTTTTGAGAAACACTTGTTGCGGTCAAAATAGTGAACCGTTACTATTGCTTTCATTCTGGATTCTCTGTCCGGTCTCAGGATCATCTCTTGCGGTCGGAAAGAACAGCGATCAGAATGACGATAGCCTTAACGACGGACTGGTAGTAAGAAGATACACCCAGGATATTCAGTCCGTTATTCAATACTGCGATGATCAGTACGCCGACGAATGTGCCCTGGATTCTGCCGCGGCCGCCGCTCATACTGGTTCCGCCCAGTGCCACGGATGCGATCGCATCCATTTCATAGCCCTCACCGAGGGTAGGCTGTGCAGAGCTCAGACGGGACAGAAGGATCAGGCCGGACAGGGCTGCCATGCAGCCGGAGATTGCATATGCCGCGATCTTTGTGCGGTCGATGTTGACACCGGCCAGCTTAGCAGAAACAGCATTGCTGCCTGTTGCGTAGATCCTGCGTCCGAAAGTGGTCTTCTCCAGGACAAACATAAAGATCGCAAAAACTGCAATAAACAGAATGACCGGGAAAGGAATTCCGAAAAGGCTGCCCTTGCCGATGAACTTGAGCAGGAAGCTTCCGCCCAGTCCGGAGATCGGTTTGCCGTTCATGAAGATCATCGTGATACCGCGGAATGCGGTCATCGTGATCAATGTGGCGATGAAAGGCTGCAGGCGCCCTTTTGTAACAAGGATTCCGCTCAGGAAACCGAATGCAGTGCCGATGATCAGCGCCAGAAGCATTGCGATTCCGGCAGGCATGCCGCCCTTAATGAAAGAAGCGCAGAATGCTGTCGTCAGGGCCAGAACCGATCCGACTGACAGGTCAATGCCGCCCGTCAGGATGACGCAGGTCATACCAAATGCAATAAATCCGTTAATTGAAGACTGTCTGACCAGTGACATAAAGTTGTCGATCGTCCTGAACTGAGGACTGATAATACTGATCACGATCACAAGCAGGACCAGCGCGATCAATGCGCCGAGATCCTGAACTTTTGCCATAATATCTTTCTTATTCATCGATCTTTCCCCCTGTAGCAAGCGTCATAATTTTTTCCTGATCCGCTTTTTCTTTGCTGATAAATCCGCCGATGTGTCCTTCATGTACCACCATTACCCGATCTGACATTCCCAGGATCTCCGGAAGCTCTGACGATACCATGATGATCGCCACGCCTCTTCCGGCCAGATCGTTGATAATGGAATAGATCTCTTTTTTGGCACCGACGTCCACACCTCTGGTGGGTTCATCCAGGATCAGCACCTTGGGATCGGTAAAGATCCACTTCGCAAATACGACTTTCTGCTGATTGCCGCCGCTCAGCTCTCCGCATGCATGCTTCGGACCTGTGCAGCGAATGTTCAGCTCCTTGATCCCCTTCTGCACCATGTCGAGCTCTGATTTGGCATTAAGGACGCCGTTGTGGGAGATCTTCTTGAGATTGGCCACAGAGATATTCTTCATGATGCTCTCTTCCAGCATCAGACCTTCCACCTTTCGGTCCTCTGTGATAAAGCCGATGCCGCTCTTCATGGCGTCTCCCGGAGTCTTGTTGTTGATCTCCTTCCCCTCGATCAGCACCTTTCCTGTGGATCCCGGCATGTTGCCGAAAATAGACTGCATGATCTCCGTTCTTCCGGCTCCCATCAGTCCTGCGACGCCCAGTACTTCACCCGCGCGCACAGTGAAATTCACGTTTTCAAAAACGCCGGGGCAGTTCAGATCCTTCACCTCAAAGATGACATCGCCGAGCTTTACGTCTCGCTCGGGATAGCGCTCGCCGATCTCACGGCCGATCATCATCTTGACGACTTCCGCCATATTCGTCTCCGAAATATTGCGGGTTCCCACATACTGACCGTCGCGCAGGATCGTGATCCTGTCGCAGAGTTCAAAGATCTCTTCCATTCTGTGGGAGATATAGACGATGGAAACTCCTTTTTCCTTGAGGGAGCGCACTACTTTGAACAGTACCTCTGTCTCACTCTCTGTCAGAGCCGCCGTGGGCTCGTCCATGATGATGACTTTCGCGTCGACCATCAGGGCCTTTGCGATCTCGATCATCTGCTGCTGGCCGATGGAAAGCGTATCCATCTTCCTCGCCGGATCGATCTTGACGCCCAGGACATCCAGGATCCTGGTCACTTCTTTGCGCATGGCCTTTTTGTCACAGATTCCGAATTTCCCGTGGATTTCCTTGCCCAGGAACATATTCTCTTCTACTGTCAGGTCAAAGAGAACGTTCAGCTCCTGATGGATGAAGACGATGCCCGCCTTCTCCGCCTCCTGGGGATTCTTGTACACGACCTCCTGCCCGTCAACAATGACAGTGCCGGCGTCTCTTGTGTACACACCCGTCAATATTTTCATCAGTGTCGATTTGCCGGCGCCGTTCTCACCCATCAGGGCGTGGATCTCACCGTCGGCAAGCTCAAATCCCGCATCGCGGAGCACCGGATTTCCACCGAATGACTTGTTGATTCCCCGCATTTCAATTTGCATAACATCCCCTCCCGTCAGAAAATGCAGCCGGACTGAAGAATGATATTGGAGTAAGGTGTCGTCTCTCCGGTGCGGATCACTGCTTTGCAATCCTTTGTCATCTTCTTCAGTTCTTCATGGCTCACGTATTCTACTTCCGGAACGAAACCGGTTTCCTGATTCTCAAAAAAATCAAGCACCTGATCCAGCTGCGCCTTATTGCTTTCTTTCATTTCCTCAGCCAGAACAATACGCTCTATTTTCATATCTCCGGCCACTTCCTTCAGCACATCCATAAAGGAAGGCTGCCCAAAGCGAAGCGCCAGATCGATTCTCTCTGTCTCATCCGGTACCGGAAGACCGCAGTCTCCGATACAGATCCTGTCCGTGTGCCCCATATAAGACAGGACTCTTGCTATATCACTATTCAAAATCCCGTTCTTTTTCATAACTTCCTCTCCTGATCAGCCGCCAAACCGGTTAATCGAATTCTTTTCCTCTGTTCAGCATCACCGGCATTTCCTCTGTCGGCATTCAAAGCTCTTTCAGAGCTTTCTCCACTTCTTCGGCTGTGGGCATTCCGCCCTGTGCGCCAAATTTCTCGGTAGAGAGGCTCGCTGCTGTATTCGCATATCTGAGGGCATCCTTTACAGAATCTCCCAGTGCGATCCTGTAGCAGAAAGCACCGTTCAAAGTATCACCTGCACCGGAGGTATCCACAACCTTTGCAGGTCTCACCGGTACGTTGAAAGTCTCCTCCGAGCTGAG
>CACXGR010000122.1 GCA_902767235.1 uncultured Lachnospiraceae bacterium
CGTCCTGCGCGGAATCGTTCACATCCCGGATCAGGCTGTACTCAAAGGTGACCTGCCGGCCGGTCGTGTCAAAATAGTACCTGGCCGCCTTCATCAGCTCCGCGATCGTGTACCGGTTCGCGATGGGCATGATCTTTTTTCTCTTCTCGTCCGTCACTGCGTGCAGGGAGAGCGCCAGCGTGATGGACAGTTTCTCCCGCGCCAGGTCATAGATCCGGGGGACGATGCCGCAGGTGGATACCGTCACATTTCTCTGGCTGATATTGAGGCCGTTCTCATCCGTGAGAAGGCGAAGAAAGCGGACCAGATTGTCATAGTTGTCGAGCGGCTCGCCGGTGCCCATGACGACCACATGGGATATGCGCTCGCCGGTGATGCGGGAGATCTCATAGATCTGATCGAGCATCTCCGCGGGTGTGAGAGACCGGTAGAGTCCGTCCAGCGTCGATGCGCAGAAGCGGCATCCCATCCGGCATCCCACCTGGGAGGAAATACACACGCTGTTTCCGAATTTGTAGCGCATAAAAACGCTCTCCACCAGCGAGTCATCCCCCATGGCGAACAAAAACTTCTGCGTCCCGTCCAGTTTGGAGACCTGCCGGTCGATCATCCGCACAGCCGTCAGCGGGTATTCCTCCGACAGTTTCTGCGCCATCGCCTTGGGTATATTGGTCATTTCACTGTAATCTCTGACCAGACTGACATGGATCCATCGGTAGAGCTGCCTGGCCCTGAAGGCGGGAAAGCCCAGCTCCTTCATGAGCGCGGTCATCTCCTCTATGGTCATCGATTTGAGGTCCCGCCCGGTCCCGCCGGAAAGAGCTCCCTTCTCTGCTTTCATATATATATTTCCTCCGCATGCCGGCCCAAGCCGGCATCTGCTCCGGCCGGCATATATCCTGGGCTGCCGCTATCCTTACTTCTTCACAAACCGGGCTATAAAAAAGCCGTCCGTTCCATGTCTGTGGGGGAGCAGCTGCAGACAGTTTTCCCTTTCGCCGACCGTAAGAGATGCCGGCAGATGAGGCGCGAGCGGATCCGGCGCAAAGCCCAGTTCCTTTTCAATGAAGTCCGCGATCTCCTCGTTCTCTCCCCTGTTGATGGTGCAGGTGCTGTAGATCAGCCTTCCTCCCTCCTTCAGATACCCTGTGACATTCCCCAGGATCTCTTTTTGGAGTTTGCTCAGTTCCCTCAGCTGCTGCGGGGAGACATGGTACTTGATGTCTCTCTTTCGTCCGATGACGCCGAGACCGGAGCACGGGAGGTCGCACAAAAGGACATCCGCGGCGTCCTTCTCCTCACAGGGGATCGGGGACAGCGCGTCCCGCTGCTGTACTTTGACATTGCCCAGGTGCATCCTTCTCACGTTCTTGCCGGTCTGCGATACTTTGCCCTTACTGATGTCGAATGCATATACGCGGCCGGGCTCGCCGCCGTCCTTCATCGCTGCCGTCAGGAGCTTGGCGGCGCAGTGCATGGATTTGCCGCCCGGTGCGGCGCACACATCATATACGGTCTCTTTGCCGGTGAGGCCCGCCGCCTCCGCCACCATCATGGAGCTCTCGTCCTGCACTGCCCAAAGTCCCTCTCTGTATCCGGGCAGCGCGCTAATGCTGTCCGTCTGTGTCAGATACCGGCAGTAGGGAAGATAATGCCCCATCTCATACTGCACGCCCTTTTCGCGCATCCTTTCCAGCGTCCGGCCAGCCTCGTCAGCCGGGATCCTCTCGTCAAAGCGGATCGACACCGGTCTGATCTCCATGAGCGCTGCCAGAAGCTGCCCAGTCTCCTCCGCGCCGAGCTGATCCGTCCACATGCGGACGATCCACTCCGGCATAGAATACTGCCGGGAGAGCGCCGGCAGATCCTCAGCGGCAGCGCCGCTTCCTTCCTGTCCATGGACCGGTGCATCAAACACGCCTTTTTCCTTCTCTCTGACAACCGTACGGAGCACGCCGTTGACAAAGCCGGACAGCTCCTTTTTGCCGCAGGCCTTCGTGAGTTTGACCGCCTCGTTGCAGGCGGCGGAATCGGGCACGGCATCCATATAGAGGATCTGGAAGATACCCATCTGCAGGATATCCCGGACCACGGGTCTGATGCGCGTGCCCTTCCTGACATATCTGCGGATCACGTCGGCAAGTTCGATCCTTCGCTCGATCACGCCCTCCGCCAGTCTTTTGACAAATGCTCTCTGCCTCCGTTCCATGCCCTCCCGCTCGCAGCGGTCCAGCATCTCCTTTACGGCGACGTGGCTGTATGTCCCCTCTTCACGGATCTTCGAGAGGATCTCCAGAACGGCTTCCCGTTCACTCAGTCTGTTCAAATCCTGCTCCTTCATTCTGCCGGCGTCTTCACCGCTCCCTTGTCAGCTTCTGTCCGGGCTCCACCCTGGCGCCCAATAGGAAATTCCGGGTGCTCATCCGCTTCTTGCCCTCGTACTGCACTTCCGTGAGCGCAAGGACGCCCTCGCCGCATGTCACATAGACAGCGTCCTTATCGGTCCCGGCGATCCTGCCGGCTTCTCCGCCGGCGCCGCAGAGGCCTTGTGCAGCTGCATCAGCCACGGCAGCTCCCCATATTTTGAGCATTTTCCCGCCCAGGTAGGTGAAGGCGCCCGGCCAGCTGTTGAGCCCCCGCACCAGACGCTCAATCTGTACAGCGGACATGGTCCAGTCGATGTTTCCCATCTCCTTTTTGAGCATGGAGGCGTAGGTGGAGGCGGCGCCGTCCTGTTTGATCGGCACAAGGCTGCCCGCTTCGATCATAGGCAGTGCCTTCACCAGAAGTTCCCCGCCCAGCGCGGCCATCTTCTTGTAGAGACTCTCTCCGGTCTCCCCCGGCTCCAAAGGGATCTCCTCCTGCAGGAGAATATCGCCGGTATCCAGTCCTTCGTCCATCTGCATGATGGTGACGCCGCTCTTTTCCTCTCCGTTGATCACTGCCCACTGGATCGGCGCGGCGCCCCTGTATTTGGGCAGGAGTGAGGCGTGAACATTGACGCACCCGTAAGGGGGCAGATCCAGGATCTCTTTGCTCAGGATCTGTCCGAATGCAGCCACCACGATCAGGTCCGGCGATTCCCGGCGAAGTCTCTCCACCGCCTCCGGTCTTTTGACTTTGTCCGGCGCAAAGACCGGGATCCCCCACCGGTCGGCACACTCGTGCACCGGCGTCTTGATGACGCCTCTCCCGCGCCCTTTGGGCCTGTCGGGCTGGGTCACGGCCAGCGTGACTTCACACCCCTTTTCCATCATCGTATTTAATACTTCAGCCGCCAGATCCGGCGTCCCCATAAAAACGATCTTCAAGACTCTTCTTCCTCCGTCTCCCGGGCGAACATCTCGTCCAGTTCTTCATTGGTGTAGAGTTTGCCTTCCACCAGTTCCACGTACATATGGCCCTCCAGGTGATCCAGCTCGTGGCAGATTGCCCTGGCCAGAAGGTCCTCGCCTTCCACCGTGAATTCCTCCATGTCCTCGTTGAGCGCCTTTGCCACCACATGGCGGGGCCTTGTGACCTGCCCGCTCATTCCGGGCACCGAGAGGCATCCCTCCCATCCGGTCTGTTCGCCGTCACTCTCGACGATCTCCGGATTGATCATGACGATAGGCTGATCCTGCGTCTCGCTGACATCGATGACCACGATCCGCTTGAGCATTCCCACCTGCGGCGCGGCAAGGCCCACGCCATTGGCGTCGTACATCGTCTCCTTCATGTCGTCGATCAGCTTTCTGATCTTGGGCGTCATCTCTTTGATCTCTTTGGCTTTCTTGTTGAGGACAGGATCTCCCTGCTCCCTGATGGTTCTCAGTGACATCTATATACCGCCTTTCTGCTTATGTTTTCCGTTTAAAAAGGAGTTACAGGGTCGAAATCAAACTGTACCTGGACCTGCGGGTCCCTTCCGATCCTGACAAGATATGCAAGGAAGGCTTCTGCGCGATCCTTACATCTCACAAGTTTATCATAGTTTTCATTCTTGACATAGAGCACGTACCGAAACTGGTCCCGTATCCTGGTCAGCGATGCCTGCGCAGGGCCGATCACGAACGCGTCGGGATCATCCCGCATAAAGAGCTCCCGGAACTGGCCCGACAAGGCCAGCGCCCTGTCCTCGTCCGGGGACTGCAGCTGCACACACAGCATATGGGCTGCCGGCGGGTAGAGGAGCAGGGAGCGGTAATTCATCTCCTCCCTGAAGAATCCCTCGTAGTCCTGCCGGGCCGCATACTGCACGGCATAGTTCTCAGGCTGGTAGGTCTGGATCACCACGGATCCCGGCACCTCGCCGCGGCCCGCCCTTCCCGCCGCCTGTGTCAGGAGCTGGAAGGTCCTCTCCGACGCCCTGTAGTCGCCCGCATACAGCGACATATCTGCCAGAAGGATCCCCACCAGCGTCACGCCGGGAAAATCGTGTCCCTTGACGATCATCTGCGTGCCCACCAGTATATCCGCCTCCCGGTTGGCAAAGGCGGACAGGATCCGGTCATAGCTGCCCTTGCGGGTCGTCGTATCCGCGTCCAGCCTCAGGACGCTCGCACCCGGATAGCGGATCTTCAGGTGCTCCTCGATCTGCTCCGTGCCGGCTCTCAGTGCCGAGATATAGGGGGATCCGCACGCCGGGCACGCTCTCACGTTCGGTCTCTCGTATCCGCAGTAATGGCAGACCAGTCTCCCGTTTTTGTGGAGAGACAGCGAGACTTCGCAGTGCGGACACTTGATCACTGTCCCGCAGGAGCGGCAGGAGACAAATCCCGCCATCCCGCGCCGGTTGAGAAAGAGAATGGTCTGCTCTCCTTTGGCGAGCCGGTCCGTCAGAAGCGCCTGCAGACGCAGGGAGAGGATCGATCGGTTTCCCTGCCTGAGTTCCTCCCGCAGGTCCGTGATCTCCACCTGCGGCAGCGTGCCGCCTGTCAGCCGCTCCGTGAGCCGGTAGAGGCGGTATTCTCCGCTGCAGGCCCTGTGATAGGACTCGAGTGAGGGCGTGGCGCTCCCCAGCACCACACAGGCGTTCTTCATCATCGCGATCTGTTGTGCGACCTCTCTTGCGTGATATTTTGGCATGGCTTCATTCTTGTAGCTGGTCTCATGCTCCTCGTCGATCACGATGACGCCCAGATCCTGAAAGGGCGTAAACAGGGCGCTCCGGGGGCCTATGATGACATCGATCTCGCCGCGCCTGGCCCGCTCCCACTGGTCTGCCTTCTCGCTCTCCGACAAAGAGGAGTTCATCACGGACACTCTCTCGCCAAAATAGCGATAGAACCGCATCAGCGTCTGATAGGTCAGGGCGATCTCCGGGATCAGCATGATCGCCTTTTTCCCCCGGTCGCAGATCCCCCGGATAATGGAGATGTAGACCTCGGTCTTTCCGCTGCCGGTGATGCCGTGTATGAGGCTCACCGTGCTGCGCCCGGCGTCGTAGTCCGAAAGAACGCCGTCCACAATGGCTTTCTGTCCGGCGCTCAGCTCCTTGCCGCCCGGATCTTCCCCGCCGAAGGAAACGGGGTTTCTCAGGCTCTCCTCTTCTCTCACCTCGATCACGCCGGCGCCGGCCATGGCCCGGATGACGGAGGCGGTGATATGGAGCTTATTGAGCACCAGGCTGTAAGGCTGCCGGGGAACGGTCATCAGCTCGCGAAGAAGGCGCTCCCTGGCGACCTGATGCTTTTGCACATATATCTCCAGCTGCCTCCGGGCCTCTTCAGGGCTCAGTTTCAGTTCGATCTCTCTCGTCTTCACCGGCTTTCCGGGCTTTTGGGAAGTCAGCACGGTCCTGAGCGCCGCCGCCATGGTGGAGCCGTAGCGGTCCTTCATCCAGGCTGCCAGCGCAATGGCGAAGGCCCCGTTCTCATCTTCACTGTAGCCGCTTCCTGTGACTGGGAGCTCTGCGATCTCCTTGACCTTGTCCGGCGGCAGGCTGCACTCCTCCTTGAGCGCGATGATGTAGCCCTTCCGCATCGTATTGCTCTTTCCGAAGGGCACTAAAACAAGGCTCCCGGGCTGCACCTGCGGCTGCATTCTCTCGGGAACCCTGTATGTAAACGGTCTGTCCAGCTTGTTGTAAGCAATATCGATGATGATCTCGGCGTATCTGTTCAAATCCTGCTTATCTCTTTCCGTTATCTTCCTCCAGTATCTCCCGGATCAGCACGCGCTCATCCATCGGATACTTGCGGCCCTTGATCTCCTGATAGTCCTCGTGCCCTTTGCCGGCCAGGACGACGATATCTCCCTTCTCGCCGTTGCGGATCGCATAGCGGATCGCATCCTTTCTGTCCGGGATCTCCACGTGCCTGCCGTCCGTGCGCGAGATCCCGGTCACGATATCCCGGATGATATCCATCGGATCCTCGTCTCTTGGATTGTCCGACGTGATGATGCTCAGTTCCGCCAGCCTGCCGCTGACTTCTCCCATCTCAAAACGCCTGATCTTTGAGCGGTTTCCGCCGCAGCCGAACAGACAGACCAGCCGGTGGGGCTCATACTCCCTGAGTGTCGACAGAAGGCTCTCGAGCGCCATGGCGTTATGGGCGTAGTCGATCATCAGCGTGAAGTCGTCGCTGACCTTGACCATCTCGATGCGGCCGCGCACATGGACGCCGCGCAGCGCCTCCCGGATCTGATCCGGCTTGACGCCAAAGTGCCTGCACACCGCGATGGCGCAGAGTGCATTGTATACGCTGAAGCGGCCGGGCGCGGGCACTTCCGCGTGGAAGTCCAAAAGGCCCTTCACATCAAAGGACACGCCCAGTTCGCCGGGCTCTTTGATCAGCTCCAGATTCTGCGCGTAGAGATCCGCCTCCGGCGTCATCCCATAAGTCTCCACCGTGCACGTGTGTCCGTCCATGACCTTCTTGTAATAGGGATCGTCCGCGTTGAAGATGCCCGTTCTGCACTGGCGGAAGAGCAGGCTCTTGCAGGACAGATAGTCGTCAAAGTCCTTGTGCTCGTTGGGCCCGATGTGATCCGGCGACAGGTTGGTGAAGATCCCCAGGTCGAACAAAAATCCCTGCGTGCGGTGCAGCATGAGCGCCTGGGAGGACACCTCCATGACCACGGCTTCGATCCCGGCGTCCGCCATATCCCGAAAGGTCTTCTGCAGCACGGTGGACTCGGGCGTCGTGTTTTTGGCCGGGATCCGCACATCTGCATAGAGGGTCTCAATGGTCCCGATCAGGCCCGTCCGGATGCCCGACGCTTCCAGTATGGATTTGACCATATACGTGGTCGTCGTCTTTCCCTTGGTCCCGGTGACGCCGATGATCTTCATCTCAGACGCCGGATTGCCGTAGTAGGCCGCCGCGATATAGGCCATCGCGTAGCGCGTGTCCTGCACCCGGATGATGACCGGGTCCTTGACCGGGGTCTTCCCCTCCAGATCCGAGAGGTCCAGATCCTTTTCAACCACCAGGGCGGCGGCTCCGTCCATGAGCACCTGTCTTGCGAAATCATGTCCGTCCCTCACTGCGCCGACAATGCAGAAGAAAAGGCAATCCTTTTCTATCAGCCGGGAGTCATTGATGATACTGCTGATCTGCGTCGCCCGGAGCGCCCGCGCTCTGTCGGCGTCCGTGATGACCTCACCTGAAAGTGTATTGAAATGATAGTCGAGTTTACTGACCAGTTGTGCGATCTTCATGTATCTGTCTCCTAATCGATCCTTCCTGTTATTGATTCCCGCTGACGCGGAAATCATTCATTACGTACTGCATGCTCTCCCTTCCGTTCCATACGTTGACGTCGGGATAGTATATCATAGATATTGTAACACTTCCCGTGCCTCTTTGAAGCCCCGCAAAAGTTCCTATGCCGGCTTTTTCATCCAGCGCCCGCTCAAATTCCTGCGCGTCTTCGAAACGGATCAGGTCCAGCCTGACTCCTTTCTCGTCCAGAGCGCCAAACCGGATCACATTCCGGTTCTTTCCCATGACCCTTGCGGACAAGAGCCGGATATTGCGGGTGACGAACAGAGGCTTGGGATTCGCGGTGCCGCAGGGCTCCAAAAGGGCCAGTTCCCTGGTCGCGGCCAGATCCAAAAATCTTGGCGGCAGCTCCATATCCGCCACGATCACTTCCTGCAGGTCTTCCTCCGTCAGGCCGCACTGCTCCTCCACTCTTCTCTCAAACTCCGCGAAATTCTCTTCCTTCATGGACAGTCCGCCGGCCATCTTGTGGCCGCCGTACTTGATAAAGAGATCCTCGCAGGCATTCATCTGCGCGTACATGTCGTAGCGCTCGATGGATCTGCCCGATCCTTTCAAGATCCCCTTTCCCGTATCCGTAAGGACAAAGGTCGGCCGGTGCCTTCTCTCCTTGATCCTGCCAGCGATGATGCCGGCCAGGGATTCATGACAGTCTCTCAGCAGCAGGACCAGGACTCGGCGGTCCTCCATGTGTTCCCGGACGATCATGGCTTCCGCCGCATCCGTACCTTCCATCGTCATGCTCTTTCTGCTGTCGTTGAGGTCCTTGAGCTGCTGCGCTGTGATCAGCGCCTTGTCCGGGTCCTTCTCCGTAAACAGTTCCAGTCCCCTGTACGCACTGTCCAGCCTCCCCGCCGCGTTCAGACAGGGCCCGATTACAAAGCCCGCGTGATAGCAGGTCAGTGCGGCGCCGGAGAGTCCGGTCACCTTCAGGAGCGCCTGAAGTCCGGGGTTTGGACAGTTCTGCGCGAGTCTGAGTCCTTCCCTGACAATGATCCGGTTTTCATTCTTGAGCGGCATCACGTCGCAGACCGTCGCAAGGGCAGCAAAGGGGAGAAGATACTCCTCGATCTCTGTGTATTCCGCCTTTTCCCTGCCACCGAAGACCTTCTCTGCCAGTAGAAGACAGATCTTGTACGCCACCACTGCGCCGCAGATCTCGGGAAAAGGGCAGCTTCTGCCGCCGGTCAGGCTGCCGGGGATCTTGGGGTCCGCCACCGCGTCTGCCGGCGGGAGCAGATACCTGCGGTCTCCGTCTTCCGTCAGCTTAAAGGGCACTTCGTGGTGATCCGTCACGATCACTGTCATGCCCGCCGCGGCTGCTTTGGCAAGCGGTTCCGCCGCTGCGATCCCGTTGTCGCAGGTCATGATCGTATCTGCGCCGTCCGCAGCCGCTTCCCGGATCAGCCTCTCATTGACGCCGTATCCGTCCCTGAGCCGCTCCGGCAGCACGGCGTCCGCCTGCGCCCCGCACCTTCGAAGTCCGAAAAGCAGAATGTAGGAGGAACAGATGCCGTCCACATCGTAATCCCCGATGATCCGGATCTTTTTCCCTTCCCGGATCTTCTCTGTCAAAATATCCACGGCCTTTTCTCCGTCGGGCAGAAGCCGTGGATCGCTCAGATCCGACAGGCTTCCCGAGAGGAAGCGCCTCGTCTCCTCCACTCCGATCACATCTCTGTTGCGGATCAGGCGGGCCAGAATCGGTGATATACCGCATTCCCTCGATATTTTGTCAAAATCCGCTCTCTTGGCGGATACCATCCATTTCCTGCTGCTTTTCATTTTTCTTCCTCTATGCTGCAGAC
>CACXGR010000123.1 GCA_902767235.1 uncultured Lachnospiraceae bacterium
CCAATTACAGGCCGGACATGTCGGATGAAGAACTCTATGCGTATATGGGATGTGCCATTGCGCACGAGATCTCCCATGCATTCGACGTCAACGGCGCGAAGTACGACAAAGATGGGAATTTCATCAACTGGTGGACTGACGAAGACTATGCCGCTTTCAACGCAAAGAATGAAAAGCTGGCCGCCTATTATAACGCGATGCATCCCTGGGAAGGACAGGATTTTAACGGAGAAGCCATGGTGGGAGAGGCCTGTGCGGATATGGCGGCCTTGAAATGCATGCTTCGGATCGCGGAAGGGAAACCGGATTTCGATTATGACAGATTCTTCCGCGCCTATGCCGACCGCAGTGCTACGAGAGAGACGCTCGTGTGGGCGATGGTGCTCCTGGAAGACGAGCATCCCATGAATTATCTGCGCATCAATACATGCCTGCAGCAGTATGATGAATTTCTGGATTTCTACGGGATCACCGAAGGCGACAATATGTATCTCGCGCCCGAAGACAGGGTTGCAATCTGGTAAAGAAAAAAATTAGTTTTTGGAGGTTTGATCAATGAAAAACACCCTTTGCACGCTGCTGGCAGTTTTGCTGCTGGCATCCCTCGGCGCTGCCGCTTTTGCGGACGGAGGGCAGGTAGCCTATGAGGAAAACGGTTTTACCGTTACGTTCACGGATGACTTCGATGAAGAAAACATGAAAGGCTTCTTCACGGACAATCCCTCCGGCATGATCGATGACGGTCTCTTCTATGCGACGTTCGTCTACTGCGCCATGTCTGAGGAAGAACTCGACATGATGATGGACAAGGAAATGGACGAGATCACCGAAGCAGATCTGGATCTGATCAGGAGCAAACAGGGAACCCTTGCTGTGGTTTACGGCATTGATTTCACGAAGGTCTCCGAGGAGAATCTTGCTGTTCATGAAGGAATGGCGGATAAGGTTACAGAAATCGGAACAGCCGGCGATATCGTGTTCTACCGCTATAACCTGGAAAATGACGAGGATACCCTGCAGTATCTGGCCGGCATTGCCCCGGTATACCAGGAGGAATACCGGACTCTGCAGGCTGCTTTTAACGAGATGCTGGAGAATGCGGAATTCTATACGCCGGTGATTCGGGGCGAAGAACTGGTCGGCACTGTCGTCAGCTTTGAAACTACAGATCTCGATGGCAACCCCGTCAGGAGTGAGGACATCTTCAAGGATCACGAGGTCACCATGGTCAACCTCTGGGCCACCTGGTGTCACAACTGCATCGGTGAGATGACCGAACTCGGCGAGATGGCCGAGCGTCTCGCCGAGAAGAACGTTGCGCTGGTCGGCATCTGCACGGACGCCGATGAAGAGCTCGATGCATGCAGAGAGATCCTGAAAGAGCACAATGTGAACTATCTTAATCTGATGCCTGTTGAGGGGCTGGACGATCTCCTCGCGTGGGACGGCGCACTTCCCACTTCTTATTTCTTCGACAGTAACGGCACCCTGCTGTGCCTGGGCTTCAGGGGAGCTCCCCAGACCATGGACCCCTATGAAGAAATCATCAACGGTCTCCTGGGAGGCGAAGCGGTCGAGATGGCTGTGCCCGAAACTCCCCATACTGCTGCCAACGATGCAGGCGTCTATCGCGTGATCGTCAGCGACACCGACGGCGATCTGGTCAAGGGCGCAACGGTGCAGTTCTGCTCGGACACCACCTGCATGATGGGCAAGACGGATGCCGACGGCGTGGCCGTCTTTCAGATGGAAGAAGGTTCGGTCTATACCGTTCACATTCTGAAGGTGCCGGAGGGGTATGTAAAGAACACCGAAGAGTATCTGACCGACGATACTTACTGCGACGTCTTTATCCCTCTGGAGAAGGCGGCTTAAACCCTGGACAGGCGGTTCTGCCTGCCATGCTGCTGCAGGAGCAGCGCGAAAAGGAAAGGGTAAAATGAGCTGACAGAACATGGCGGCGGATCAGGTCAGCCTGTGATTCAGGTTACCCGGTCTGCCGCTATTTGCGAATGGAAAAACAGAATAAGGAGACAGAAATCATGAAAAAAATCCTTGCCATCTTACTTGCTGTTCTGATGGTTTCCTCTTTCGCTACCTCTGCCTTTGCCGAGGGGAAAAAGGAGACCTGGGACCAAATGGGCTTTACGCTCACGTATCCTGAAGAATTCACCGATACCAAAGGTGTTTTTATGCCGAACTTTTTCCCCGCGGTAAAGAACGGCGTCTATACCATGATGTTTAACTATTATGCGATTTCAAAAGAAGAGTCGGATGCCTTCAATGAGAAAACCAAAAACGGAGGACTGTCGGCGGAAGATACGGCAAAGATCCTGGACGCAATGGGCACTTTGCTCGTTGTGATCGGGATCGACGGAAATCGCAGCGCCGCGGATCTTGCTGAGGTGATGGGCCTGGAAAGCACCACGGAGGATGGCCTCACCATGGTCGGGAAGCATAATGACATCACCTACTTTGCCATAACGGATCCCGATACCTACGACGACTTCGCAGAGAAAATCCCGCCCGAGTATGCGGAGGAGTACCGTGCCCTTCAGACATCTCTCATCAATGTCCTGAAAAACGCCGAGTACTTCACGCCCCATTCCACCAGCGCCGACCTTCTCGGTACAGTCCTTCAGTTTGAGACCACCGATCTCGACGGCAATGTTGTGAAGAGCGAAGAGCTTTTTGCTGCCCATGCCGTCACGATGGTCAACGTCTGGGCGACCTGGTGCGGGCCGTGCAAGGCGGAGATGCCGGAGCTCGGCGAGCTTGCCCGCCGTATTGAGGCGGAAGGCAGGGATGCCGCCATCGTCGGTATCTGCAGTGACGCGGATGAGGAGCCCGACGCCTGCAGGGAGGTCCTTGACGAGAGAAATGTGGAGTATCTCAATCTTCTGCCTTTTGAAGATATGGATGAAAGGCTGTATCTCACCGTGCTCCCCACGACGATCTTTGTCAACCGGGACGGACTGATCCTGCTGCCCCCGATCGAGGGGGTTCCGGAGGACCTCTCCCGATATGAGCAGCTGATCGACGCCTTCGCCGGTGCTGCTGCATGAGTTCACCGAAGACAACTTCGATGATCTGATCAGCCTGGATTTGCGGGCCTGCCTGATGATGCACGATGCAGCCTGCTATATCACCAGCGTCGCGCTGCGGGGAAACATATCAAAATGAGAGGAGTAGAGGAGTATATTATGAAAAAAATTTTTGGCGCTGACTCTCGCGGCAGTCCTTTTGCTGGCAGGTAACGTTCTTACAGCAGAGGCACTGGTACTCAGCCCCGAACCGAAGGAAGCAAGTCCGTATACCGCTGAAGCCAATGAGCAGGTCTATGCCTTGCTGGACTTCAGTGATGAACGTGAACTGGAGAATGCAGAGCGTGGCCTGATTGCGGCTCCTCAGAGTCTGGAAATCAAGGATGATGCCGGGAATGTGGTCTGGAGTCAGGCAGCGTACGATTTTCTGGATCAGGATGCGCCTGAAACTGCCAATCCCAGCCTTTGGAGAAACACCCAGCTCAACCATATCTGCGGCCTGTTTGAGGTTATGGACGGGATCTATCAGGTCAGAGGCTACGATATGTCCAACATCACCTTCATAAAAGGCGATACGGGATGGATTGTTTTTGATCCCCTGATGACCAAGGCAGTCTATCAGAAATACATGGGCTGGTATGACGCGAATCCCGTTCACCTTGGAGAACTGGCGCCGACGGAACGGGCAAAGAAGTTTGTAGAATACTTTGGAGATGTGGATGCAGTCCTGGCCAGGGCAAAGGAGGACTTTGACAAAGGCGAGTATCAATGGGTTGCGGAACTGACCAATATGCTTGTCTTCGCTGATCCGGACAATATGGATGCCCGCTATCTCTGCGCGGATGCTCTGGAGCAGTTGGCCTACCAGGCGGAAAGCGGAACCTGGAGGAATGCGTATTTGTGCGCGGTTCAGGAGCTCCGCTTCGGTGTCAACAGAGATATGAGTACCAGGGCGTCGTCCGGCGGCGGCCTGATCACACATATGACGCCGGAGATGATTATGCAGTATCTCGGAATCTATACGGATTCCAACAAGATTCAGGATCTCAACTTTACCGCGAATATCATCCTGCCACAGGCCTCTTATGTCCTGGTTGTCAGGGACGGTGTGGTCCTGTACGAAGAGGGATCGCTTCATGAGCGTGCGGATGCTGTCTGGAGAACCAATCTGGCCGGCCTCTTCGCAATCGCGCAGAATAACCGGGAGGGCATCGATTCCCTTGTTACACAGGAAGGCGACAGCACGCTGCTCGATAAACTGATGGAAGGAAACGTTCTTGCAGAGAACGATTGGTTCTTCCCGATCGTCGAACCCTGACAGCAGCTCCGGCTGAAAGGAAGCTGCTTTAGACTGTAGCTTCCCGCAGGGAGAGCACTGCGGCAATCTATGGATACACCTGCAAACGCTGCGAAAAGAATTCACTGCCTACGGGAACTCCCATAGGCAGTATTTTTGTTAGGAAAGTGCAATCTAAGCGATGAAGAAATCTTCAGAGTTGCAAATTCCCGACGGGGCCTGTATCGCAGAAGCGCCGGAGATGTGATGAACTACACCTGTCCAGGAAGGCCTGCTGGCTGCGATCCTGCTCAATTCCGGCGCGGCCGACTTCGTCATCACGGGCTGCGGCACCGGCATGGGCGC
>CACXGR010000124.1 GCA_902767235.1 uncultured Lachnospiraceae bacterium
ACTCTGAATACCGGCGCGGAAGATCTCCGCAAAGTAGGCTGCATAGTTGATGGAAAATCCGATCAGAGTCGCATAGAGTCTCCAGGATGTGGAGAGTTTGACTCCGAACAAGTAGAAGGGACCGTAGAAAACCACGATCAGCTGCAGCATCAGAGGGGTTCCTCTCAAAATAGAGATGATACCCTGGATCAGGATCGACAGCGGTTTGAATTTGCTCATTCTTCCGAGCGCCACCAGAACGCCCAGCGGCATGGAGAAGAGCAGTGTGAAAAAGAAGATGATCAGTGTGGCTCCGAAACCGGAAGCGATTTGTGCAACGACATTGAAAAGATTCATGTTTCCTCCAAGTGGGGGTGCTTTACGGTGTGACTGCGATATTTTGGCCCGAGGGGACAAGAAAGACCGCCTGTGCTCCTTGCGGAGCGCAGGCGATCAAAAACAGCTCGTCTGTGATCACTTCTCGGTGATGAGCATATCCGGCAGATTGTCTTCCGCGTAGTTCTGCGCGATCTTCATGACTGTGCCGTCCGCCAGCATCTCGTCGTAAGTCTCCTGCACCTGATCTCTGAGGGCTTCGTTTCCGAGCTTGAATGCGATCGCATACTGCTCTGTGGAGATGGGCTCTTCCAGGATGCGGAATTTGCCTTCGTTGTTTCTCATCTGATACTGAGCAACGCCGATGTCGACCGCGACCGCCTGAACTGCGCCCGTCTGCAGATCCTGGAAACAGGTGTTGTAGCTGGGGTTCTGCTGCAGCTCCTTAAAGGTTCCGCGCAGTGCTGCCAGTTCTTCGCTCTCCAGCGCTGTCAGAGCGGAGGAGTCGGACTGCGTGATGACGATCTTGTCGGCAAGGTCTGCTGCTGTCTGAATATCGGAGTCCGCATTGACCGCGATCACGATGGAGTTGTTGACATAGGGATCACTCCATGTGTACAGCTCCTCACGGCCGGTGTAGGTCATGCCGTTCCAGATGCAGTCGATGGAACCGCTGTCGATCTCGGCATCCTTGTTGTCCCAGTTGATGGGCTTCTTCTCCAGCGTCCAGCCGCGGCGGTTGCAGAGCTCCTGGGCCAGCTCCAGGTCAAAGCCTGTGTACTCATTGGTCTCGATATCCAGATATCCGTAAGGCGGATACTCTGCGTCAAATCCCACTACGAAAACGGTATCCTCATCCGCTGCTGCGTCGGCTTCCGCCGCTTCTTCAGCCGGTGCGTCTGCGCTCGTGGATGCGCCCGAGGATCCGCCGCATGCCATTAATGAAACTGCCATCGCTCCTGTGAGAAGCATAGCCGCAAACTTTTTCATCATTTCATAGTCCTCCCGATTTCTGATTCGTATTTGTAATGGATGTTTTGCGGCGATAGCACTGGACCGTTGCAGTGAGATAGCAAGTTAGCGAGCTAAAGCGCCGCACACTGTAGTATAGTACCATGCTAAAGTATTTTTGTAAACCCAATCGTCCCAATCAGGGCCAGAAATGCGAGTGCCGGCAGAAACCCGCTTCTGTACAGATGGACGATCGGACTGGCGCTGACCAGCAGGCGGTACCCCTGCAGCGTCTCGCCTCCTCCGGCGGCTGTGTCGGTGAGCATCCCGATGCTCCTCAATCCGGCCCCGTCGGTCACATAGGCCTCCAGTGTCTGCCATTCCCGGGCGGCTTCTACCTTGACCGGCACCTCTCCCCTGTTCCTGTCAAGGACAGCCCGCAGCGCCTCCTTCCCGAGCTTTTCTTCCCGCAGAACTCTGCCGCGGTCGTCCAGGATTCTGACACAGAGCTCCCCCAGTTCCAGATTGTCCGAGGGGATCAGGCTCACCGACACACTGTCCGTCACAAAGCGTTCCCTCTCTGTGTCGACCCCTGCCAGCCGGATCGTCGGCGGCGTCCGGTCCACCGCCCAGGACGGCGAAAAATCGCCCTCCCCGCTCTGTCGGAACCTGCCGGGACTGCTGTTCTGCCTGCCCGTCTCATCTTCCGACTGCAGCAGGATGCTGTAAGTGCCCTCCTCATAAAAAGCTTTCGGATCAATGCGGTACACGTACTTCAGGCCGGAAGGATTCTTCTCCTCCGTGACCTGGTATTCCTCCCCTTCTCTCAGGAGCCGCGCCGCGCCGTTTCTAAAGAGCGTCACATCCCTCAGGACCAGCGGCGACACATTATACTCCGTCACAACAAAGGGGACGGTCGCATCCGTATAGTAATCGTTCACCATCTCCAGCGTCGCCGGATCTGCGCTGATATCGTAGACCGACCCAAAGCGGTTCACGCTCAGATTCCTTCTGATATAGACCCGGTTCCCCGCCAGGTCGCACATCCCGGCGCTGAGCACACAGATGCCGTCCGCCTCCCGGATCTGCGGCGGATCCGGCAGCGTGATCTCCTTTGCGCCGTCCGCCGCTGCTCTCCGGCGCGCCATTACCTGTCCCCGCGCGGTCAGATTGCTCCACACCGCAAAGCAGTCTCCGGACGGATTTTCCTCCTCCCAGCGCAGCTGCGGGAAGACATCTTCTCCGTATGCGCCCATCTCCTCGACGCTTTCCCTGTCAAAACAGATCCTCGGCGGCGTCCGATCGATGACGAAGGCTTCCCCGGAGACCGGGACGGCCGTGTTGCCGGCCA
>CACXGR010000125.1 GCA_902767235.1 uncultured Lachnospiraceae bacterium
AACTTACAAGGGCAAATTCTCGACCCTTACACACTTCTTCGGTTATGAAGGAAGATGCGCATTCCCGTCCAACTTCGACAGCGACTACTGCTATTCCCTCGGCTACAATGCCTTCATGCTGATCCAGTACGGCTTCACGGGATATCTGTCCAAGGTCTCCAACCTCTCCGCACCGGCAGAAGAGTGGGTAGCAGGCGGTATGCCGATCACCAAGATGATGAACATCGAGCGCAGAAACGGCGAAGACAAGCCCGTGATCAGAAAAGCGCTCGTCGAGCTTGACGGCGCTCCTTTCAAGTACTTTGAGGCACACAGGGCTGAGTGGGCAGTGAACACCTGCTTCCTCTATCCGGGCGCCATTCAGTATTACGGACCTGCAGAGGTCTGCGATGCTACGACCAAGACCCTTGCGCTTGAGCATGCCAAATAATTGAGTTCTGTACGACGAATTCAGTAGAAGAAATAAAAATCGTCCCCTTCGGCAGATGAAGCCGAGGGGGACGATTTTTTGGCTATGGCATCAGTTTCCTGTCTCTTTGAGATTCTCTGTGATGCTCCGCAAATTGTAATAGAGGATCCCGCAGAGCACGATCGCCGCGCCGACGAGCGAAAGCCTGCCGAGCATCTCCCCGTAGAATATCGCGACCAGGACGGGGTTGAGGATGGGCTCCAGCGCATTGATGATGGAAGCCGTGACAGGATCGGTATATTTGGTGCCCGTCGTGAAGAAGATATAGGCAAGACCGACCTGGACGGCGCCCAGAAGAAAGACGGAGAGCAGCACAGGCGGCGTGAACACGTTCTCCCTGAGGACCAGCGGAGAGAGAAAGATGCCGCACGCGAGCTGGCCGAAGAACACAGACGAGAGAGCGTCGCCCTTCTCAAAGCTGTTGAGCATAAAGACACCCGCATAGAAGACGCCGGACAGCAGGGCCAGCAGGTCACCCAGCCACTTGCCCGTGGAGAGCCCCTCAAAGAAGAAGCACAGAATACCCGCAAAGACGATCAGGATGGAGACCAGAGCGGTCCGCGACGGTTTCTGTCCGAAGAACAGGAACATCAGGATCACGATCCAGATCGGTGCGGTGTACTGAAGGATGATCGTGTTGCCGGCCGTGGTCAGCTTGTTGGCAATCGAGTACAGGGTCGTCACGCCCGCCATGGAAATGGCGCCGACGAGCACGGTCGGATTGAAGCGGAGCTTATGCTTGGAGGCCAAAATATAGAGCCCGATCACGACCGCCGCGATCACGTTGCGGGCTCCGTTGATCGCAAGCGGATTCCAGGGGATCAGCTTCATGAGCAGGCCGCCGGTCGAAAAGCAGAGAGAGGCGGCGAGCATGCACATGGTGCCGAGCGTTTTTTTGTTTGTCTGAGCGATTGTTTTCTTCATAATGATGTAACTATAGCACAAGCGGGCATAGAAATCGCTCTCAGAGAATCTTTTTTTTCGATGATGCAGGGGAGCGGTCACCTATGACTAACTTTTTCTTGCCATATAAGTGGAAAACGTGTATATTCTTTTTTAGTATTATTGTATACAAAGTTTTATGGAGGACATTGACATGGCAATCAGAGTTGGAATTTTCGGTTACGGAAATCTGGGAAGAGGCGTTGAGCAGGCGATCCGCCGCAATCCCGATATGGAACTGGTCGGCGTATTCACCCGCCGCGATCCCGCAGGCGTCAAGATCGCGACGCCCGGCGTCAGTGTTTACAGCGAAGATGCGCTGGTGAAACAGGAGGTTCCCATGGACGTACTGATCCTCTGCGGAGGCAGCGCCACCGATCTGCCTGTCCAGGGCCCCAAATATGCAGCTCTCTACAATATCATCGACAGCTTTGACACCCACGCCCACATTCCGGAACATTTCGCGGATGTGGACGCGGCGGCGAAGAAGGCCGGCAAGATCGGTATCATCTCCTGCGGCTGGGACCCTGGCATGTTCTCCCTCAACAGAGTCTACGCCAGCGCGATCCTTCCCGGCGGCACGCCTTACACCTTCTGGGGTAAGGGCGTCAGCCAGGGCCACTCCGACGCGGTCCGCAGGATCGAAGGTGTCCTCGACGCAAGACAGTACACGATCCCCGTTCCCGCTGCGCTTGAATCCGTCCGCGCAGGAAAAGCGCCCGAGCTCACCACCAGAGAGAAGCACACAAGAGAGTGCTTCGTCGTGGCGGAAGAAGGCGCAGATCTCGCCAGAATAGAGAACGAGATCAAGACAATGCCCAACTATTTTGACGAGTATGACACCACCGTGCACTTTATCTCCGCGGAGGAGATGGCGCGCGACCACGCGGGACTTCCCCACGGCGGCAGCGTCCTGTACTCCGGCGTGACCGGCGCCAATGACGAGCACACGCATGTCATCGAGTATTCCCTCAAGCTCGATTCCAACCCGGAGTTCACGGGAAGTGTCCTTGCGGCGTTCGCGAGAGCGGCTTACAGACTGAACAGCGAGGGACAGTGCGGCGGAAGGACCGTCCTGGATATCGCACCGGCATATCTTTCTCCCATGAGCGGAGAGGACCTCAGAGCTCATATGCTGTAAAAAACGTATGCGCGTGAAAAAGAGCCGCCGCCCTAAGAATTCATTCTTAGGGCGGCGGCTTTTGATATTCTGATATGCCCCCTTTGCTCATTCATTTTCGTCATTATGCGGCTCGCCCGCTTTTCGGATCCTTGCATACATGTTGAGGTAATTCATCAGAAGATCCCGTTCTTTTTCGTCGTTCCCCTGCAGGATCTCCACCATGCAGGTGGGAATGCTGGAAGTGACGTCTGAAGGATCGGCTCCCTTCAGAATATAGTCGAGACTGCATGAAAAATAGTCGCTGAGAAACAGGAATTTCTCAACTGAAAACAGTGAAGCCCCCCGCTCTGAACAGCTCACATGCTTGACACTGCAGTCCAGAAGTTCAGCGAGGTTTTCCTGCGTCAATCCATTCAGTTCGCGAAGATAGGAGATTCTTTTTCCGATCTCAGTCTTATAGTCACTCATAACGCTTCTCCATAAAAGGATTATAGGAGTTCCAAAACTTTGATAAAATAACCTCAAAGGTTTTGAAAAATATACCTAATAGGTTTATAATGAGTAACTGGTAATACAAATGATGTGAATATATGAAATCAAGTCCTCTGAGTCAGACTGAGCTTAGAAATGAAAGAGATGATAAGAGGACCCGAATCTTATTATGATAAAAAGGCTCCTGCCCCCCTGATATGCCAAACTCCCTAATCGCATTGGGCACGAGCCTTTTTTTATTTTTACCGTTTGGCGCTTCCGGCCAGAAAGCGGCTGTCGCACTCGCCGGGAAGAGGAATATCGATTCCCCTGTTCCGCATACTGCGGAGCTTGAAGGCCATAAGGCCCGGCGAGGTGTCCAGGATGAGACAGAGCTCTCCCAGATCCGTATCCGGCCCTTCTGCCGCCGCCATCACGTCTCCATCCTCAAGAAGCAGGTCCGCCGCAAACAGATTGGCCTCATATTCCGTACTGCTGCGCTTGTCATAGACGGCCGTATCGAAGAGCGGAGCGGTCCTGAGCTCCGATGCGTGCAGAACGATATGGCCCAGCTCGTGGGCGGCGACGATCCGCTGCTCGGACCGGGGCAGATTGCCGTTGATCCCGACAAAATACTGCCGCAGGAGATAGCGGGTAAAGCCCTTGGTGCTGCACAGGTCATAATAGAAGCGGACCTGCACATGCATGGCGCTCAGAAGCTCGAGGGGATCGCGGGTCCTGTACCGGCGGGCCAGCTTCTCCGCTTTCTGATAGACATAGAGTCTGCTCATAGAAAGGCCTCCTTCAGACAGGACCGGCACCCGGGCCGGCTTTCCCGTCCGCATGATCTGCGCCATCGTCACTTCTGTACTTGACAGGTGTATATTTCCTGGCGTTCTCCTTGGCTTCCCAGAACATTTCCATAAAGTGCTTCCCGATCATATCGATATCCTCGGGGGAGAGATCGCCGCCGGCGAACATGGCGCGGGTGCTGTCCAGAAAGGCCTGCGCCTGGCGCTGTCCCCTGCTCCCGTATCTCTCCGAGGCCTCTGTCAGAAAGAGCGCCTGCTCGCCCCTGAGATACGCTGCGCTGCAGCCCAGGGCCGAGGCGAGCTTTTCATAGAGCTCCCGGTGACGGGGATACTTCCCTTCCGTCTCCCAGTTGCGCACCGTGCGCTTTGTCACGCCGGTCATGGCGGCCAGCTCGTCCTGGGACAGCCCGTTCCTGATCCTGAGTTCTCTTACTTTTTCTCCGAAAGTCATATTATCCCCGCTCCTTAGGTCCCGCCCCTATGATCTGCGGCATGGGACATGATCCGAATTGCCAAAGAGGAAATTTAATTTCCTTTATTATATCTGAATGCGCAGCAAGTGTCAATCGAAAAACTCCCTTGACACGAATATACGTTCGAAATATAATAATGGCAAGAGGAAATTAAATTGCTGATGAGGAATTTAAGACGCATATATGGAAGTATATATAGAAATTCAGGAAGGCATCGGAGCGGACTATGGACAGAGTGATCCTTCACTCCGACTGCAACTGCTTTTATGCCAGCGTGGAGATGCTGCACCACCCGGAGCTGGACGGAAAGCCGCTGGCAGTCGGAGGAGACCCGGAACAGAGACACGGGATCATATTGACGGCCAACTATATAGCGAAGAGGGCCGGAGTGAAGACGGGATCGGCGCTGTGGCAGGCCAGGCAGGCGTGTCCGGGACTGATCATCGTTCCGCCCAGAATGGACCTCTACCTGCGCTTTTCGGAGCTGGCAAGGAGCATTTACAGGGATTATTCGGATCTCGTGGAGCCCTACGGCCTGGACGAGTGCTGGATCGACTGCACGCAGAGCGGAGAGTGTCTGGGGAGCGGCCCGGAGCTGGCCGCCGAGATCTCCGGGCGGATCAGGCGGGAACTGGGGATCACGGTCAGCATAGGGGTCAGCTGGAACAAGATCTTCGCCAAGTTCGGCTCGGACTACAAGAA
Source organism: uncultured Lachnospiraceae bacterium (assembly GCA_902767235.1). GTDB lineage: Bacteria > Bacillota > Clostridia > Lachnospirales > Lachnospiraceae > CAG-791. Next base: position 4,993 of record CACXGR010000125.1, read on the forward strand.
GCCCGACGCCATAACCGTGATCGACAGGGAGAACTATCAGGATATAGTGTGGAAGAGCCCGGTGAAGGACCTCCTGTTCGTGGGGAGGGCGACGGAGAGGAAACTTCTGCGCTTCGGGATCCCCACGATCGGGGATCTGGCAGGGACAGACCCGGCCTTCCTGCAGAGCGTATTCGGAAAGATGGGCCTTGTCCTGTCCGCCTTCGCCAGAGGAGAGGACCGGACGCCGGTATCCGCGTACGGGAGCGGATCGCCGGTCAAGAGCATAGGAAACAGCACCACAACGCCCCGGGACCTGACAACGGAGGAGGACGTGAGGATGGTCGTGTACATGCTCTCGGAAAGCGTGGCATCCCGCCTCAGAAGCCACGGACTCGCGGGAGATGTGGTGGAGATCTATGTCAGGGACAATGATCTGAGCGGCTTTATGAGACAGCACAAGATCGGCATCCCTACCAACATATCCGAGGAGATCGCGCAGGAAGGAATGCGTCTGTTTCGGCAGCATTACCGCTGGGAGAGACCCATCCGCAGCATAGGGATACGCGTGTCCCATCTCAGGGAGGAGAGCTTTCCCTATCAGCTGAACATCTTTACCGACCCTGTGTGGCGGGAGAAGCAGCTCAAGGCGGACATAGCGGTCGATGAGATCCGCAGCAGGTTCGGATTTCAGGCCGTGCGCAGGGGGCTCATGCACGTGGACTGCGAGCTGTCGGCGGATGACGCCCAGACCCATGTCGTTCACCCGCACGGCTATTTTGAAAAGGGCAACCGGACAGGCGTCCGGTGAGAAAAGAGAGAAGCCGCGGGAAGTGGTCCGCGGACGGAACAATACAGGACAGACAGCAAGGAGGAGAATCATGCCTCATACGGATACCAATATCAGCAGAGACGCCCTGCGCAGCTACGGAATGCAGCCGTCCGGGCGGCAGGACAGCAGACAGCGGGGAAAGGAAGCGGACAAGGAGAGGCGCTTCATGGTCTATGGAGACGCGGCGGTCAATCCCGCGAAGGTCTATGTGGATGTGCTGGCGGAGTTTACGAGGGAGGGCGTCATGATGCCCTGCCGGATCACCTGGGAGGACGGGCGCAAATATACGATCGACCGCGTCAAGAAATGCGAGCGCCGGGCCAGCCGGCGGGCCGGCGGAATGGGGCTCATGTACACCTGCATGGTGGGCGGGCATGAGGTAAACCTGTTCTACGAGGAGAACATGCGGTGGTTTGTTACGAGAAAATGATATAAATATTTCATAAAAATTACAGAACGCTTCAATAATTGTTACAAATATGTTATACTCTGCGTAGAACGATATAATTTGCGCGGAGACTACATATGAAGACAAAATTTGCAGCGATTATTGGAATGATCATAATACTGTCATCGGCGGCGTTCCCTGTACAGGCGGCGTCTGCCGGCGTCATGCGGTCCGGGCCGGCGGCCGCGGAAAGTGCGGCGGCCCTGGGAGAGATCGATTTTCACTATCTCGGAAACGGATGGAATTACCGGGAAGGAAACTGGTATTATGTGCGCGGCGGAAAGGCTGTGACAGGCTGGGTCAGGGACGCCGGCAAGTGGTATTACCTGGCCGGGGACGGGAAAATGAAGACCGGCTGGATCAAGGACGACGGAAAGTGGTACTATCTGAACAAGAGCGGCGCGATGCGCACCGGCTGGGTCAAGGACGACGGAAAGTGGTACTATCTCAAAAAGAACGGGGCGATGGTCACCGGATGGCTCAGACTGAAGGGCAATTGGTACTACATGAATGCCAGCGGGAAGGGAATGACCGGCTGGGTGAAGGTCAAGGGCAAATGGTACTATATGAAACGCAATGGCGTGATGATGCGGAGCAGCTTCCTCAGGATCGGTGGGAAGACCTATTATCTGTCGAAGAGCGGTGCAAGATGCACCGGAAGGATCACGCTGAAGGGGAAGACCTACTGTTTCCGCACAGACGGGACGCTGGACCGGGAAGCGACGCAGAAAGCCAACGCAAAGCCGGCCGTGACGGCCGCTCAGGAAACGAAGACATCCGGTGCGGCGGCCGGCGCCGCCCAGGCGACATCGGCGGCGAAGACCGTTACAGCGAAAGACAGCGCTGCCGCCGGAAGTAAAACGTCCTCCGCTCAGAAGGCGAAAAAGGAGAAGACGAAAGGCGAGCAGGTGGCAGAGTATGCGCTTCAATTTGTCGGGAATCCCTATGTGTACGGCGGATGCAGCCTGACGCACGGAACGGATTGTTCCGGCTTTGTAATGCTCATCTATCAGCACTTCGGCATCAGCCTGCCGCACTATGATGCGGCAATACGGCAGAAAGGAAAGAGAGTGCCGTCGCTCGCACAGGCGAAGGCCGGAGACGTGATCTGCTATTACGGACATGTCGCCATTTACCTCGGAGACGGAAGGATCGTGCACGCATCCAACAGGCGCGACGGGATCAAGATCAGCGAGAGAGCGGATTACAGGACGATCGCGGACATAAGGAGAATGTTTGACGAATAAGCCCGGCACGGACCCTGCATAAAGGAGCCCCTGCCGGCTGAGCCGCACGGAGGTGTTTTCATGATAAAAATGTTCGCAAAACCTGGTCCTGATCCCGGCAGACGGATCAGGAGCCGATGGCTGTGCCTCTTTCTGGTGCTCATCATGGCAGTCTGCCTGCTGGCCGGATGCGGCAGCCCTCAAGGCGGAGATCCGCAGGAAAATGCAGCTGAACTCGTATCGGTGGCCGATGGACCGCAGGAGGAAGAAGCGTCACAGGACGGACAAACCGGCGGGTATACAGAAAGCGGTCAAAGTCAAAATACCCAGACAGAAGGCAAACCGGCGATCGACGAGAACGGCAGCTACAGCTCCAAGGAGGATGTGGCGCTCTACATCCATACCTACGGGAAACTTCCCCCCAACTACATAACGAAGAAGGAGGCCGGAAAGCTCGGATGGCAGGGCGGCTCAGTGGAGCAGTATGCACCCGGAAAATGTATAGGCGGGAGCCGCTTCGGCAATTATGAGGGCCTTCTGCCGGAGGGAAACTATAAGGAGTGCGATATAGATACACTCGGGAAGAAGAGCCGGGGGGCCAAGAGACTCGTCTATTCCGACGACGGAAGGATCTACTATACGGAGGATCATTTTGAATCCTTCACGCAGCTGTACTGACAATCGCACATGTTCTGGAAGGAGCAGCCGCAAATGGACAGAGAGTATACGATCGATATGAGAGGGGTGGACACCCGGAGAGAGCTGCACGAAAGGATCATGCAGGTCCTTCCGCTCCCGGACTGGTACGGCAGGAATCTGGATGCGCTGTATGATATGCTGACAGAGCCGAGATTCGGAGAGGGATGCGTGATCCGTTTTACAGGGTGTGAAGAACTGAAGGAGAGCATGCCGCGATATCTCATGGCAATGAAGCAGATGTGCAGCGCGGCGGCAGAGACCAATCCCGGCCTCACAGTGCTCTTTACGGACTAGAGGACAAAGAAGACGGAGAGGTATTTCTGTGCGGAACGAACGTGTAGTGGTCATTACGGATATTCACGGATGTTATGACGAGATGAGGCAGCTCCTGGACAAGCTGTCCTTTGACAAAGGCCATGACAGACTGATCAATCTGGGGGATACCATTGACCGCGGACCCAAGATCTATGAGGTGTTTGAATTCCTCCGGGATCTCAAGGAGGAGATGGGAGAGCGCTGCGTACTGATCAAAGGCAACCATGAGCAGATGATGCTGGACGCAACATCGGCAGAGAGAAACCGGCGGTACAAGGACCTGTGGTACATGAACAGCGGTGAAAAGACCGTGTTTGCATTCATCGGCCACAAGCACAGGATCAATGAGTTCCGCGAGTGGTATGAACAGATGCCTTATTACTATACCGATGAGCGGTTTATCTGCGTACACGCCTGTCTGAAGGATGAAGATCCGGAGAAGAATGAGCGGGAGACGCTGATCTGGGGGCGCGACACGGACTACGCCGGGAAACTTGTTCTGACGGGGCACACGCCCTATCGGCTTCCGCTGTACTTTTGCGGCAGTTCGAAAGTGGGGGAGATCCGCGAAGGCGCCTGGGGAAGACTTCCCGGGAGCGGGATGATCGCCCTGGATACCGGCTGTGTGTTCGGCAACCGGCTGACCGGGATGGTGATCGAAGAGGACCGGTTCAAGGTCGAATCTGTCGCGTCGACAGTCATGGCGGGACGGCGCGGATGAGGGCCGCCCTGGCTGAAAAAGCTTCTTAGTGCAAAGACTTGTCAATAGTCTGCACTAAGAAGCTTTTCTGATGGGCGATCATATGGGAGCGGGCCGCTGCGCGCGGCGCCCCGGCTTTATCCGAGCGCCTGCTCGATATCCGCGATGATATCCTTTACATTCTCGATGCCGACGGAGAGACGGATCAGATCCGGTCCTACGCCGCCCGCGATCAGCTCTTCGTCCGTGAGCTGGCGGTGCGTGGAATTGGCGGGGTGAAGGACGCAGGTGTGAGCGTCGGCCACATGCGTAGCGATCATGGCGACTTTGAGACGCTTCATGAAGGCTTCTGCCGCGGCTCTGCCGCCCTTAAGGCCAAAGGAGATGACGCCGCAGGTCCCGTCCGGCATATATTTTTTCGCTCTCTCGTAGTACTTGTCGCCGGGAAGTCCGGGATAGGTGACCCAAGCCACCTTCTCGTGGCCGCTGAGGTATTCCGCCACTTTCTGTGCGTTCTCACAGTGCCTGGGCATGCGCACAGCGAGGGACTCGATGCCGAGATTGAGCAGGAATGCGTTCATGGGCGCCTGGATCGAGCCGAAGTCTCTCATCAGCTGGGCGGTGCACTTGGTGATGAAAGCGCCGCCGAGGCCGAATTTCTCCGCATAGGTGATCCCATGATAGGATTCATCAGGCGTGGTCAGTCCGGGGAACTTGTCGGCGTGAGCCATCCAGTCGAACTTTCCGCCGTCGATGATGGCGCCGCCGACGGTGGCGTCGTGTCCGTCCAAATACTTGGTAGTGGAGTGAGTGACGATATCAGCGCCCCATTCGATCGGTCTGCAGTTGATGGGCGTCGCGAAGGTATTGTCGACGATCAGCGGAACACCGTGGGCGTGCGCGGCCTTGGCAAAGCGCTCGATATCGAAGACGACAAGGGCGGGATTGGCGATGGTTTCGCCGAATACAGCCTTGGTGTTGGGCCGGAATGCTTTCTCAAGCTCCTCGTCACTGCAGTCGGGATCGACAAAAGTGAAGTCGATGCCCATCTTGCGCATGGTCACATTGAACAGATTGTAAGTGCCGCCGTAGATGGTGGAAGCACTGACGATATGGTCTCCGCAGGTCGCGATATTGAAAACGCTGAAGAAATTGGCGGCCTGGCCGGAAGAAGTCAGCATACCGGCCGTTCCCCCTTCGAGAGCCGCCAGTTTGGCAGCCACCATGTCGTTCGTGGGATTCTGAAGGCGGGTATAGAAGTATCCCTCTGCTTCCAGATCAAAAAGCTTTCCCATGTCCTCACTGGTGTCGTACTTGAAGGTGGTGCTCTGGATGATCGGGATCATTCTGGGGTCACCGTTCTTGGGCGAGTATCCGGCCTGAATACACTTAGTTTCTCTTTCCATTTCTTCTTACCTCCGTTACTGCGTCATATTTGTCCGGAATATCAGGATGATATTCGGAACGTTCTGTTATACATCTTAAAAGATGTTCGGCACGATGGCAATAAAAAATACTGTGCGGACCTCATTGTACGGACAATTTGTAAATGGTATCATTATAACAACAAGCATAAATCGGGAGGTAATACATGGCACAGGACAACAAGATCTATGTAACCGGACACAAGAATCCCCACGCGGATTCCGTCGCTGCGGCGGTCGCATATGCTGCCTACAAACAGGAAATGGGGATCGACGCGGTTCCCTGCGTGCTCGGGAGGATCAACAAGGAGTCCAAGTATCTTTTGAACCGCTTCGGCTTCGAGGAGCCCATGCTCTTGGAGACCGCGCAGGTCAGTCTCGCGGAAGTGGATCTGGCGGAGCCTTTTTCGATCACACCGGAGACGACGATCCTGGAAGCCGTCCATCTGATGGACACGCAGAAGAGAGAAGGATTTGCGGTCGTGGACGAAGATAAGCGGGTCATGGGCTGGGTGTCCAAATCGGACGTCGCCAAAATAGCGCTCAATGATACCAGTTACTCCCACAACATGCTCAAGGAGACGCCGACGGAATACTTTGCCAAGACCATCAACGGAAAGATCATCTATGACGATGACCAGCGGCACCTCAACGGCATGGTGAGCATACTGACATTGTCCAGCAAGGAGAACTTCGAGGCATATGATGTGAAGGACAGGATCGTCATCCTGGGCGGAAACGAGCGCGCCGAGAAGATCATGCTTGAAAAGGGCGCCGGCATGCTGATCATTATCTGGGAGGACAGTGTGGATGACAGCGTTCTTCAGATGGCCAAGGAGCGCCACTGCACGATCATCACCTCCGGATACGGTGCGACGAATACTTCCAGATATCTGTATTTTTCCGCGCCCGTTCACATGATGATGACAAAGAACCCCATGAAGTTCTACGCCCATGAGCTGGCGGAGGACGCCGGCAAGAAGATGGCCCGCACACAGTTCCGCTCCTTCCCGGTCGTGGATGAGAACGAGCGTCTGATGGGCTACGCGATGCGGTACCACATTCTCAACTACAATGACAAGCAGCTGATCCTGGTGGATCACAACGAGTTTTCGCAGTCGGTCAAGGGCATTGAGAAGGCGAGAGTGCTCGAGGTCATCGACCACCACCGTGTGACCGATTTCTCCACATCAAGACCTGTGAGCTTCAGAAATGAGATCGTGGGCAGCACCTGCACCATCATCGCGACGATCTTCAGAGAGAATCAGGTGCCGATCGAAGAGAACCTCGCCGGACTGATGCTGGGCGGCCTTCTTTCGGATACCATGAACCTGCAGACACCGACGACGACGGATAAAGACAGACACACAGCCAACATACTGGCGGCGCTGGCCGGCCTGGATCTGGACCAGTTCGCGGAAGAGCTCTTCTCCCTGACAGAGGACGAAGGAGGATCTCTTGAAGAACTGATGAACCGCGATATCGTATTTGAGGATGTCATGGGCATGCGGCTCATGCTGCCCAAGGTAAATGTACCGCAGGTAGAGCCTTACAGAGACCGGGCCGAGGAGATGCAGCAGGCACTTGATATTTTGACCAAAAACAAGAATGCGGACCTGGGCATCCTGTCCATCACGTCCGCACTGGAGAACAAATCGATCCTGTATGCATCCGGCGACAAGTCGGCCTGGGTGTTCGAGGCCTATCCGGATGAGGAGGGCGAGCTGCACAGCGTTCACGACGGGCTTGTGTCGAGAAAGATGCAGATCCTGCCCCAGATCGCAAAGGTCATCAGCAAATACGCCTGATCCCGAAAGAGTGCGCGGCACCGATATATGAGACTGCAAATGCCCCGGCTTGACGCCGGGGCATTTTTGAGGAGGATATGAAAACTTCGAAAAAAGATATTAACCCATGATCACTTCTACTTTGTACTCTTTTTGACCCTTCTTGTAAGGGATCACATGTCCGGCCACTTCCTGTCCGTCTACGATCATCTTCTTGACACCCTTTTCCACATGATCCGGATTCTTGACGCTGATATGGTAGACGCCTTCTCTGTAGGCGCGTGTCAGCTCGAAATCGCCGAAATCATCGGGGATGCAGGGATCGATGCTGAGCCCGTTGAAGGTGGGATAGACGCCCAGAATGTACTGGGAGATATCCGTAAAGGTCCATGCAGCGGTGCCTGTCAGCCAGCTGTTCTTGCCCTCGCCGAAATTGGGCGCTTCGGGACCGGCGACCATCTGGGAGTATACATAGGGCTCCGTCCTGTGGATCTCGCTGAATTCCTCGACGCAGGAAGGGCATGTCTTCCAGTAGATCTCAAAAGCTCTGTTTCCACGGCCCATGACTGTCTCTGCGATGGATACCCAGGGATTGTTGTGACAGAAGATACCGCCGTTCTCCTTATATCCCGGAGGATAGGAGGAGACTTCGCCCAGTTCCACGTGATATCTGGTATAGGCGGGCTTCAAAAGAGCGATACCGTATTTGGAGTCCAGGATATCCCTGACGCTGTTGAGTGCCTGGAGCGCTTCTCCGGTCTCTTTGCCGACACCGGCCAGTACGCAGAAGCCCTGGGGCTCAATATAGATCTGTCCTTCTTCACACTCGTGGGAGCCGACTTTATTGCTGTATGCGTCATAGGCGCGGACGAACCACTTGCCGTCCCAGCCGTCGGTCAGCAGCGCCTTCTCCATGAGATCGCGCTCTCTGCGGATCTGCGCCGCCTCGTCGGAAAGGCCCAGGATGTCGCAGATCATGGCGTATTCCTCTGCGTACTTGACGAACATACCGCCGATAAATACGGATTCGGCTACCGGACCTTCGCTGGGACCGGATGTCTGGAAGGACTCGCCGGAGTGTTCGGAGAAGCAGTTGAGGTTGAGGCAGTCGTTCCAGTCTGCCCGGCCGATCAGCGGGATCCCGTGAGGACCCTTGTGACTGATGGTGTAGTTCACGCTCCTGCGAAGATGTTCCATGAGAGGCTGCGCGAGAGACGCGTCATTATCAAAGGGAACCGATTCGTCCAAAATAGTGAGATCACCGGTCTCACGGATGTAAGCGCTGACCGCTGCGATCAGCCACAGCGG
>CACXGR010000126.1 GCA_902767235.1 uncultured Lachnospiraceae bacterium
GATGTTCAAATACGCATGTCTCAATAATATTTCCGAAAAAGGACTGGACAATTTTACCGCCGGATACGAGAGGACGGAGGATCTGCAGGAGGCCCAGGGGATTCTTGTCCGAAGCGCTTCCATGCACGACATGGAGTTTTCCGGGGAACTTCTGGCGATCGCCAGAGCGGGCGCCGGCGTCAACAATATTCCGCTGGAAAGATGCGCCAAGCAGGGCATCGTGGTCTTCAATACACCCGGCGCCAATGCGAACGGCGTCAAGGAGATGGTCCTGGCAGGTATGCTGCTCGCCTCCCGCGATATCGTGGAGGGCGTCGACTGGGTGCGGGCCAACTGGAACAACAAGGACATCGCAAAGACCGCCGAGAAGGAGAAAAAGAAGTTTGCGGGAACCGAGCTCTCCGGCAAGCGGCTGGGCATCATCGGACTGGGCGCCATCGGCGTTCGCGTCGCGAATATGGCCGTGGAGCTTGGCATGGAAGTGTTCGGCTACGACCCCTATGTGTCGGTAGACGCGGCCTGGCATCTGAACCGCAAGATCACGCACGTTTTTGACATCAATGAGATCTATGACAGATGCGACTTCATCACGATCCATGTGCCGGCCATGCCCTCCACAAAGGGAATGATCGGCAAAGAAGCGGTCAAAAAGATGAAAAAGGGAGTGATCCTGATCAACATGGCCAGAGATTCGCTGGTGGATGAGGAGGCCGTGATCGCGGCCATCGAGTCGGGCCGGATCCGCCGCTATGTGTCGGATTTCCCCAACCCTGTTGTGGCAGGAAGGCGCGGCTGCATCACGACGCCGCACCTGGGCGCGTCCACGGAGGAATCCGAGGACAACTGCGCGATGATGGCGGTGGATGAGCTCATGGATTATCTGGAGAACGGCAATATCCGCAACAGCGTCAACTATCCGGCCTGCAGCATGGGCGTCTGCCGCTCCGAAGGGCGAATCGCTATTTTCCACGAGAACAAGGTCAACATGATCAACCGGCTCACTACCCTGATCGGAGGAAGCGAGATGAACATCTCCGAGATGACCAGTAAGTCCAAAGGGGAGGTGGAGTACACGATGCTGGATCTGGATACACCGGCATCCCCGGAACTTGTGGACAAGATCTCCGGGATCCCGGGGGTCTGGAGAGTGCGCATCATCAAGTGACGAAGAGGCCCGGCAGACGCCGGGCTTTTTTGTGCGATAAGTCCGCGGGGACGAAGAAGAACTGCGGGGAGACTTTGGAGACGAAATCGTTTATACTGAAAACAGTGAAAAACACAGATTATACACACTTAACAGATAGAATTGTGCGGAAAGGACGAGGATGATGGAGGTAAGTAATACAATTCAGGAATACTTGAAATGGAGAGGGGACCTGACTTTTCAGGCAGATCCTTTCAATGAGGTGGATAACCTGCTCTTCGCACAGCTGGCTTATGTGGACTTTGACGGGATCGTCGGAGCATCCCGCGAGGACAAAATATCGATCGGTGATGTCTGCAGGAAATACTGGGAGACACGCACGGAGGAGGAGATCCGCAGCAGGCAGAGTTTTACCAACTACTCGCCTTTTTTGCTCAAGCCCGTTGCGGAGTCCAGAAGATTTGAAAAGACGATGCTCTCCGGATATGTCAACTTTGTCAGCAAGGACAGGGAGGCGCAGATGTCCGCGGTCCAGTTCAATCTGGAAGACGGCACGACGTATGTGGCCTTTCGCGGAACGGACGAGACGATCATCGGATGGAAGGAAGACTTTAACCTCAGCTATATGACCGGCACCGGAGGGCAGAAACTGGCGCTCAAATATATGGAGGATAATTTTGCGGATACCTCGCTCAGACTCCGGGTCGGGGGCCACTCCAAGGGCGGCAACTTTGCGGTATACGCCGCGACCTTTGCCAGCGATGCGGTCAAGGCACAGATCATGGAGATATACACCAATGACGGGCCCGGATTTCGGAATGACGTCACGCAGCTGGAGGAATACAAGAAGGTGCTTGAGAAAACGGTGAACATCATTCCCGCCTATTCCATCATCGGCAGGCTCCTCAGTTCCGGCCTCCAACCCAGGGTGGTCAAGAGTTCGGGGAGCGGGATCATGCAGCATGACGCCATGACATGGCAGGTCATGGGCAACCGCTTTCAGAATACCAAGCGGGATAAAGACAGTATATTCCTGGAAAACGTGCTGGACGACTGGATCAGGAGCGTGGACGATGAAGCCCGGCGCATCTTTGTGGACCAGATCTTTAACGTACTGCAGTCCTCCGGCGGCAGGACGATGAAGGATGTCCGGTCGTCTTCCCTCAGCGATATCGGGGAGGCTATCAACGTGATCAGAAAGGTCCCCAAAGAGCAGCAGAAGGAGTTCTCCCGGGTCCTCGTCCGGCTGCTGCGCAGCGGAGAGAAGAATATCTATGAGCAGATCGGCCAGAGTGAGAACCTGCCGGAGGTCATCCGGAAATGGGCGGCTGAGAGAGAGAGCGAGCTGAGGATGGAAGGGAAAGAAGACGAAAGCGGAAGGAACGATGACTGAAAAGGAGAAGATCTGCCCCAAGGCGGAAGGCGTCACAGCACAGAAGCTTCGCAGGGACCTGGCGGGCCGCACATTTACGCAGGTGCGCGCCGTCAGCAGGAAAAACGCGGTGCTGATCCCTCTTTTGGAGAAGGACGGGGAGCTGAGCATTCTCTTTGAGGTGCGCCAGTCGGGAATCCGCCAGGGCGGAGAGATCTGCTTTCCGGGCGGAAGGATCGAAAACGGTGAGAGCGCCCAGAGAGCGGCTGTGCGGGAGACCGCGGAGGAGCTTCTGATCCCGGAGGAGACGATCGAGGTGATCGCTCCGATGCACGTGATGTCCGGCCCGGGCGGAGCGCAGATCAGCTCCTGCCTCGGTATTTTGCACGATTATAAAGGCAGCTTTTCCAGAGAGGAAGTGGAGCGGGTCTTCACGGTGCCCCTGCGCTGGTTTGCCGGGTACACACCCAGGACCAGCGACGGCGCCATGGTGGTGGAGACGGCTAAGGACTTCCCCTATGAGCTGCTGCCCGGCGGCGAGAACTATCCCTGGCACAAGATCCCGCGCAGGTTCTACTTCTATGAGAGCAGCGGAGGTGTGATCTGGGGCGTCACGGCGGAACTTCTCTACCACTGCCTGAAGGAACTGGGGGTCAGCCCCCTATGAGCCGGCGCCTGGAATTTACTGTGGACAAAGCGGCGGACGGCATGAGCATCCGCCAGTTTCTCAGAGAGAGGCTGGACTTTTCGGGACATCAGATCAGCCGGCTCAAGTTCCAGCAGGACGGCATTCGGATCGGCGGAGAGAAGGTCTACGTCAGCCATGTGCTCAGAGAGGGCGAAGTCCTGACGGTGGGTCTGACCCGGCAGGTCCTTCGAAGAGACACGGAGGGCGCCAAGCCCGCCAAGATCTGGGAGGCCCCCTCGCCGGAACTTGCAGCATATCCGCTGCAGGTGCTCTATGAAGACGAAGATCTCCTGATCGTCAACAAGCCGGCCGGCATGGTCTGCCACCCGTCTCCCGGACACTACAGCGACACGCTGGCCAA
>CACXGR010000127.1 GCA_902767235.1 uncultured Lachnospiraceae bacterium
AATGTAACATGATGTATACAGAACTCTATAGTTTCGAGGGGACTGCCGCGACAGACGCCAAGAAGACAGCATACATTCTGGAGAAGGTGGAGAATGCGAAGCCGGAAGCAGAAAAGCTGCTGGCCGGGAAGGGCAGTAAAATTGAAACTATCGGCAGTTTCCTTCAGAATCTCACACTCAAAAAGCCCCGCAAGGGCAAATAAAAGAGGAGGGACAAAAAAGAGCGTTTGGCGCTCTTTTTTTGTGCCTGTTTGTACTATAATTATTGAGTATTCAGATGTAATACAGGAAGGGGATCGATCATGGAAATGAAATACTGCATGCAATGCGGCCACAAGTTGGATGAAAAATATCTGATGGGAGAAGGCATGGTGCCCTACTGTCCGGAATGCAGGGAGTTCCGCTTTCCTGTCTTTAATACAGCGGTCAGCATGATCGTCATGAATAAAGAGCTTGATAAGGTGCTCCTGATCAAGCAGTATGGCAAGGACTCTTATATTCTTGTGGCGGGATATGTCAACAAGGGCGAAGATGCGGAGGACGCCGTGTGCAGAGAGATCCGGGAAGAGATGGACCTCAAGGTCCTGGAGTGCCACTTTAACAGAAGCCATTACTTTGCGCCGTCCAACACGCTGATGCTGAACTTTACAGCTATCGTGGAGACGGACGACGCGCATCCGAATTCGGAGATCGACGCCTGGAAGTGGTTTACCGTCGAGGAGGCGCGCGCAAACATACGCGAAGGGTCGCTGGCGCAGGCCTTCCTCAATGGATTCTTTGATGGGGAATATCATTTCTGAGATGGAAAAGCCCCGTCCGGCATGGCGCGGACGGGGCTTTATTATGCTTCACTCCGCCTCCCTGGCCCGCCTTCGGATCTCCCGGGGCGTGTCGCCGTAGAGCTCCTTGAACATGCGGCTGAAGAGCTTGTAATTGGTGAAACCGTGCTTATCCAGGATCTCCAGCACCGGCTCGTCGGTGGAGCAGATGTCGTGGTAGATGTGGCTGAGGCGCACGTGGTTCACGTGCTGTGTGAAGGTGATGCCGATATTCTGGCGGAACATGCGGCTGAAGTAGTCGCTGTTGAGGCCGAAGACCGCTGAGATCTGCTCGAGCGAGAGCGGCTCCATATAGTGCTTGTCAATGTAGGACACGATCTCCTTGATCCGGAGCTGGTTGCGGCTCGGTTCGGGGAGATCTTCTTTGTATAGAGGGATCGAGAAGTCGCTGATCAGCCGGTAGAGTATGTCCAGCGCGATGGAATGGGTGGCGATCATATAACCCTTGGGCTGCTTGACATGAAGCGTCACCAGCTCCTTGAGGCGGTCGCAGATCGCCAGATAGGCCGGTACCAGCTCGTCCGTCAGTTCGGCGCGGCTGCAGATGATCAGGAAGTTGCGCTTGTTGTCCATCAGCCGCTGGATCAGGTCGTCGTCGAAACGCAGCACGATCATCATGTAGGAGTGCGTGCAGCGGGCCTCGTGGATCTGGTTGGTATCTATGACGATGAATTCGCCGGGTACCAGCTTGTGCTCCGTTCCCTCCAGAAAGAAGCTTGCATTTCCGTTCAAAATATAGACCAGCTCCAGGGAATCGTGCCAATGCGCCGGCAGGTATTCGCCGGTCGTCCTATATTCCAGGAGGATCCCCTGTTCGCGGATGTCGTAGTTCTGCATATAAATGTTTTCAGGCATTCGGTATTCCTCTTATGCGGTGTTCGTCGATTGTTTGTACCAATTTATCATTAAGAAACCCGGCGCGCAAGGATATTTGTGACCAAACGTGTTCATAGGCGGCTCCGGAAGATAGAACGGGCTGTGCGCCAAAGGGCTCCAACCACACAAAATTAACGGAAATTTAATCAAAAATTATATCGCATTTTGATTGATTACCGAAATATTGACCGTATATAATAGTAGAAGAAATATTACGTACATGTTAAAGTGCTGATTCGAACGACCAAGATAGTTGTCCAAAAAACGGACAAAGGAAGACGTTAAACAGAAGAATGAAAGAATTTAACTTGTTTTTTGATCGACTGCAAAATTGGCACCGCACAGAAACGGTGTGGCCAAGTTCTTCATTACCGCCGGATTTTAATCATATTTGCCGGAGAGATGGTTCTGCATAGTTTTTTTGACCTGGCCACGCAGGAAAATACGGCTATTTGAATCAGCAACGGCATGGTATGATCATTAATTCGTGCAGTATTTGCGGGTGAGCAGTCGACGGAGAGGTCGGCTGTTTTTTTATTATCAGAATCCATTAACTGTGACAAGAGGATCGGAGACGATTTCTTGCAGCTGTTTGTGATGGAACGCCGCAGACAGCGAATAGGGAGACCGGGGAACCAAGGGGGGAACCTGTCTGCCGCAAATATAGCGTTCAGAGAAGGAGAGCAGAATGAGTAAGATGAGAAAACTTCTGGCAGCAGTTCTTGTCGCATCTATGCTTTTGGGATCCAACGGGATCACCTACGCCGCAGAGGCTGCGGGAGCCGATGATACCGTCAGCGCTGTGGAAGTGGTGGAAGAGGCTGCAGAAAAAGAGAGCAATCAAGCAGCAGACGCAGAGCTTCCGGATGAAAGGGAGGAAGCGGCTGCTCCGGATGTTTCATCAGAGAAGTCCGGGGATGAAGAGGCCCCCGCCGAAGAAATAGCGGCAGATACTTCCGAGGACGAGGATGCATCCGCTGAGGAGAGCGCTGATGAAGCTTCCGCGGACGAGAGCACCGATGACGCATCCGCTGAGGAGAGCGTAGATGATGCATCCGCGGACGAGAGCACCGATGACGCATCCG
>CACXGR010000128.1 GCA_902767235.1 uncultured Lachnospiraceae bacterium
ATCGTGCCGAATCCCGAACCGGTCGCCACAGCGAACAGCGCGGCAAACACAAAGGCGCATACCGTAAACACTGCGCCCGACAGCCCCAGTTTGACAGAGAGCCATACCAGACCTTCTACAATGTGGCCGCTCTTTAAGATCGCGCCATACATGCCTACGACGAGCCACAACATTACGGCTGTCATTGCTACTTTGGATCCGAGTCCTCTAAGAACCACTTCCCAGTAGTCCTCCAGGCTCTTGCAGAAGATCATGCCGATCAGCAGCGCGATCATACCTGCGGTGACCATCGCATCGATATCCTGGAAATTCGCGAAGGACAGCCCGATCGTCACCACAATGAAGATCACGAACGGAACCAGCGCCATGGCTCTTCCGCCCCGGAACTCCAGTTTCTTATCCTCCATAGTTACCCCCTTTACAAATAATATGCATGACAGCAAGTGACTATATACAAAAAGACAGCCGAGAATAATCCCTGCTGTCTTCGTGCCCGGTCATATTGTATTTACTATCTGTCTATAATGTCGCGCCCAGATGCTGAATACTCAGAGCTGCCGCCTTAAGTCCCGCCTCGCAGCATTCTCTGAAGTCCGCCCCCCTTAGCAGGCTGTCCATAAAGCCTGCCACCAGATTGTCTCCGGCTCCCGTTGTATCCACCACCGGGACCTTCAGCGCAGGAAGCATAAAGTGCTCCCCGCTCTCTGCGTCTGCCGCGTAAATCCCCTGTTCCCCGGCTTTGATCACCACATGGCGGATTCCTTTATCTATGAGCGCCCCGGCCATTTCTTCAAAGTTACCGTTCATACCGGTCAAAAAAGCGGCCTCCGTATCGTTCGGGAAAATATAGTCGATCATCGGCAGCACAGGCGCAAGGTCGTTCAGGGACATGCTGCGGAATGTCGGTATTTTGGTATCCGCGCAGACGATTGCTCCGCTCTCATGCGCCGCCCGAATCAGGCTGCAGACAACTTCCGGCTGATCAAGCGGTGCCCGGAATAAACTTGCAAAAGACACTATTTTGGCCCCGTTCTTCACAAAGGAACGCACGCATTCCGGATCCGGTGTATATCCCGGCAAAAGCGAAGCGGCGCTCGTTACCGAGCTGCGGCTCCCGTCCAGTTTGACGAACATATTCGCCACGGGCGTCACCAGCCCGCGCACTATCGTCACTCCCTCTGTCTCCAGTCCTCTTCGAGCCGCCTCATTGGCTGCAAATCTCCCCGCCAGGTCATCTCCGACTGCGCACACAAGCGCGGCTCCACGTCCCATGGAGGATAGCACGAAGGACTCGTTGACGGCGTCCCCGCCCAGGTTGAGCGTAATACTCTGCGCGCGCGTCTTCCCCATTCCCAGGGGATCTCCTTCCACGCCTCTTGTTATACAGTCTACCACTGCCTGCCCGATACAGACGACTGAAACCGCTGCCGCAATCTGTTCTGTCTCTTTTCCACCCGCTCTCATTGCCGTCTGTCCTCCGCTTAAAGACAAATGTTCGTTTCCAATTTTTATATACTTATGATAGTATTAAAAAGTCAAAAAATACAGATATTTGTGTTTTATAAAGGGGGATGTTCATGGATCTTGCGAAAGTTCTCACTCAAATCGACGATGTGCTGTACACTTGGCTTCTGATCTACCTGCTTGCCGGAAGCGGCATCTATTTTACGGTCCGCACACGGTTTGTTCAGGTTCGCCGTTTTAAAGACGCCCTCCACTGTATGATGGAGAAAAAGGAGGGCGATAAAGGCGTTTCTTCTTTCCAGGCACTGATGATCGCCACCGCTTCCCGCGTCGGAACCGGCAACATGGCAGGCGTTGCGACCGCGATCATCCTCGGAGGTCCCGGCGCCGCGTTCTGGATGTGGCTCATGGCAGTCCTCGGATCAGCCTCCGCTTTCATTGAGAGTACACTGGCCCAGATCTACAAAAAGAAAGAGGGCGATTCTTTTAAAGGAGGTCCTGCTTACTATATCGAGAGAGCTCTCGGCTCAAGGCCTCTCGGCATCGTCTTCGCGATCTCGCTGATCGCCACTTTCGCGTTTGGCTTCAATGGACTGCAGGCCTACAATATTGTCTCGGCGTTCGCGGTCTATACGCCGAATATTGAGACCAGTATTCTTCCAACGGCAATAGGTCTTATCCTGGCTATCGCGGCGTTCTATATTTTCTTTGCCGGAGACGTCATCGGAAAAATCTCTTCCGTCCTCGTTCCCGCAATGGCAGGCCTTTATATTGCAATTGGTATCTTTGTGATCGTCACGAATATCACCAAGCTGCCCGGCATCCTTGCGATCATAATGGCAGACGCTTTCAACTTCAAGTCGATCTTCGGCGGCTTTACGGG
>CACXGR010000129.1 GCA_902767235.1 uncultured Lachnospiraceae bacterium
AAATATCGACGTCCCCTTCATCCAATGCAGTTCACATAAAATCAGCGCGTCACAGGCGGTGATCAGTTCACTTTTCCATCCACCACACCCATATGCCCGCCGCCAGGAACAGCACAGTGATCACAGTGGCTGTAATAGTTGCTGCTAATGAATTCATCTTCCGTTTCCTCCTTAGTCAAACATGCTGTATCCATATCGGATCTTCCTGTATAAAGAGCACGCAAAACAGACCCGGAATCCCGGGCCTTTCACGCAGCCGATCAGATATTATTTTTTGCCGTCTAATTTGTGGATATAACCTAGAATAATGAACAATCCCACTGAGGGACAAGGTAAACAGAAACAGCGGCAGCGGCGGATAAACCCAATCGCGGCCAAGGTATAAGCAAGCACAACTGCCAAAAAAAGGCGGAAAGCGGCACTCACTTCACTTGCCTTTCTGACTGTCCTGAGATATGCGCCGTGCAGCGTCAGATTTCGAGAGCAATCCAACATTTCGCTGGGGCAAGCCTCGCCAAAGATTTGAGATTCAACACTTTGTACTGCAGCAGATGTATGATGCGTTGACGCCGTGTTCTCGACGAAGTCCGTTGATCTCCCCTGGCCAATAAGCTGATAACTTCTCCCGAATCGTGTTACATAATGCTGCGGCTCCAATCTCTTAAGAGTCCTTTTCTATAGTACGGCTCAGCACTGTCTTTTGTAAAGAGCAAAAGCCCGCAAAACGAGGAGCGCATTTTGGGAAGATGTCATCCGTCATAACCGATCAGCTTCAAATAGCAGTCCGCCAATTTCTCCGGCTGCATCTCCATTTTGCTTCCAATCCACCATTTCACATCTTCTTGACAGAAGACCGGATGACACGGATGATATGATTATCCGGAAGGACCGGTGTCCGATCACGGATATTCATGAGCCGGAGGAATTGACATGATCATAACAATAACACCCTCAAAAGCGTGCGGCCGAATCGAAGCACCCCCCTCCAAGAGCATGGCGCACCGCCTGCTCATTTGTGCGGGATTGTCCGCCGGCAGCAGCGTGATTTCGAACGTAGATCTCTCAGAAGATATTTTGGCCACGCTGGACTGCCTCCGGGCACTCGGCGCGAAGATCACCTGCAAAGACGCCCGCGTGATCATCAGCGGAATCCATCCCGGGGAACGCTCGCATCCTGCCGTACTCCCCTGCCGGGAATGCGCAAGCACACTTCGTTTTATGATCCCCGTCTGCTTGCTCAGCGGGCAGGAAACCCGCCTGACCGGCAGCAGCACTCTATTTACAAGGCCTCTTAATATCTACGAAGATATCTGCAGAGCGCAGGGACTATATTTTGAAAAGAAGGAAGACAGTCTTTCCGTCGCAGGAAAGCTGTCGGCCGGCCAATATGTTCTCCCGGGTGATGTCAGCAGCCAGTTCGTCACAGGGCTCCTCTTCGCTCTGCCTCTTTTGGAAGGCGGCAGCACGATCCGCCTGCTTCCCCCTATAGAGAGCAGGCCGTATATCGATCTGACACTGCATGCACTCTCACAATTCGGCATCAGGACGAGCGTTGTGACGGGCGGGATGCTGACAGATGGGGCAGATGAGACAGCCGGAGCCGCCCCCGATCTCCCGCTCCTGATCCATGTGCCGGGCGGGCAGCGCTATATGCCCCGGGATCTGAAGGTTGAAGGCGACTATTCTAACGCCGCTTTCTTTGAAGCGCTAACCCTTCTTGGCGGAGATGTACAGGTGGAGGGGCTGGATGAAAACAGTCTGCAGGGAGACAAAATATTCCGAGCTCTTTTTGCCCGGCTAAGGGAAGGCTTTGCGGAGATAGATCTGTCCGATTGTCCTGATCTGGGGCCTGTCCTGATGGCTGTGGCAGCGGCGCTGCACGGCGGCAGGTTTACAGGGACAAAACGCCTGCGATATAAGGAAAGTGACCGGGGCGCCGCCATGAAGCAGGAACTGGGCAGGATGAATGTCCGCGTGGATCTGTCGGAGAATGAGATCGTTGTCCATCCCGGTATAAGGCGTCCGCAGGAAATCCTTGACGGACACAATGACCACCGGATCGTCATGGCACTTGCTGTCCTTCTGTCGGTGACAGGGGGCTCGCTCAGAGGTGCAGAGGCTGTCGCCAAAAGCCTGCCGGACTTTTTTAACATAATGAGAGGACTGGGCATCAAAACGCAAAACGGCCTCTAATGAGCGGACTGGGCATCAAAACACAAAACGGCCTCTGAAATGATGCGCCCCTGGCGCTTTTATCACCTTTGATCGCAGCCGTTCCCCGACGATCGCAGCAGTTCCTCGACGATCGCTGCCGCCTCGCCCACATGGCGCAGGCAGGGTCTGGAGGCATAGTACTCGGGCGTCCTTTCTTCCGGCTCGTTCCCGGGCTTTGTCTTTACACCGCTGAGAAGTTCTCTGCAGATGATCGTCCCGTTGATCTCGCGGAATCGGCGGGCAAATTCCTGTACCAGATGATAATGGTCTATTTTGGCCTGCGGATCTTTCGGATCCGAATACCCGCATAGCAGTCCCAATACGAGCAGCGCACCGCTCACCGTGCCGCAGACTTCCCGCATGCGGCCCATCCCTCCGCCGAAGGAAGAGGCAAGGCGCGCGGAAGTCTCCCGGTCCAGCCCGGTCAAGTCATCGAAAGC
>CACXGR010000130.1 GCA_902767235.1 uncultured Lachnospiraceae bacterium
ATTCAATTTGTTTCCTCGTTCCTCTGCGACCGGTTCCGGTCTTACGGGTTTTCTTCTTATGTCTGTTCCATTTGATCAGATCGATCGAATACCAAAGCGCAAATAATGTCCCGTTTTCAGAGGGGGATAGGAGCAGGTTATTGAAGACGGAATAGAGCGCAATGCAGATCAGCCAGACTGCCAGCATCCTGTCGCGCTCAATGATCGCCGCGTACAGCATCACGCTGTACATGATCAGAACGATGATGAATACGATGGCGCCGTATCCGATCAGCGTCTTAATATATCCGCTGTCGATATAGAAATACCTGCCCTTGGCCCGGTTCGTGTTCTCCACGATCTGGTTTCCCAGCAGATTGATCCCGTAGTTCTTATATCCCTGATGCGCCAGGCTGATCCGGAAGTGAGTCATGTCGTCGATCTTCTTGTGAAGCGCATTCCTGCTGTCATACTTGATGGTCATCGCGATATTGACCGCCGCCATGAGCGGGAAAAAGGACACCGAAAGCAGCCTGTTGACCCATGTGTTATTCAGGACCGGAAGCCTGAATTTGAAGATCACGACGTAAGCGGCAATACACAGCATCGAGACAGCGAAGGGCAGAGAGGTGTCCGTGACCTCATAGATCCACATAAGGAGCACCGCCATCATAAAGAGCACCGACCACGGAACGGTCCTTCTCATCGCGTAGGTGCCTCCGCGTCCCTCGCGGTCGTGATCGGTATAGGCGTAGAGCGTGCAGAAAAGAATATTGATAAAATAGATGGAGCTGAAAGACACATACTGATAATTCAGAAACTCTCTCACCCTCTGATTATCCACTTCTCTCGGCATCTGATGAATGCCGATCGTGTGGAAAAGGATCGGCACGCTCCACAGGATCAGGCAGGTCCACAGCAGCACCTTGCAGGTCTTTTTGAAAGAGACCTCCCTCGCGGCATAGACGAGCAGCAGCACCTGGATCAGCGGCATGCCCGTGTTGATATGGAACTGAACGACGACAAAAACTGCGGCGGATACCAAAAATACCGCCGCCGCCTTCACCGCAGCGCTTTTCTCCGTGATCACGATCTTGACGGCAAACAGGAGCATACAGAAATAACGGACTGCCGTCAAAAACCCTCCGTCATAGAATTCTGCAAACGATGTTCTGCTGATATAAAACTGACTGACCCAAAGTATAAGCCCGGTATAAAAGAGAATCTCCTCCAAGCTGATTCGGACCCCTCTTATATCGAGCTTTAATCTGGATTGCTTATAGTTGTTTACGACCATGTAGATCCGTCCTTTTGTATCATGCCGCGCATCCGGAAACTTTTCAGAGAATGCATCCGGATCTCCCGTCAAAAGCTCTCATTGTACTTTCTGTGGAAGAACTTGGCTTTCAGGAAAGAAGCGCCCTTCTTGAACCAATTGACCTTCTCGATATATACCAGCGGGAGCACTTTGATCGAAGAAGTGCTGATCGCCCCGGTATCGATCTGTCTGTCCAGCCATACATTGAAAATGATCTCGCTGATCCTGCCGTAAAGACGCCCCTCAAATGCATCCAGCAGACTGTCATCGATCCTGGTCTCAAGTTCCTCCAGAATATCAAACAGCCATGTGCAGTAGATGTTGAAATGTGCGCGGTCCATGATCATCATGTTGAACATGTAACCGTGTGTCTGATCGAGCACCTTGTCATAGGAGCCGAGATACTCGGGGTATCTCTCCGAAAGGATCGCCCTGGTCGCGTCCAGATGCTCTGCATAGTGTGTATGTGCGTAATGTGAGTACAGTGTCTCGATCATGTATCTCTGCGGCTTGGGCACGAAGACCTCGTATTTGCCCAAAAGCGGCTCGAGCTCACGGCCCGTCAGGATCGAGTCAAACATATCATTTCCCTTTTTCCTGCCTCCGAAATACCGCCGATAGTGAACAAGTCCTATATAGTCGCTGTCAAGATTCTTCCAGGCCCAGTATATTCCCGTGAGCTCACAGTAGCGGGGATTCTTCAGAGAAATGTTATCGCCTTCATTGTCCTTCTGGTAGCCGAAGTCCAATGGATTCCCCTTGGCATCCCTCTTGCCCTCAGCTCCCACATGGATCGGCAGATAAAGCGGGTCCTTGGGCATTCTGTATTTTTTATGCGTGGCCACCACGATCGTGGCAGTAAAAGGTTTATCTGACATTTCTGACTCCAAAACGATTGATAGATTACCAGTTCAATACTATCATATCGCAGTGCTCTTTTTCAATAACAAGACTCAATAAAAGAAACACGCGTCTCCGAAAGAAAAAAATCTGTATTTTTCCCTGACAGCCTCCTCATAGGCCTTCAATACGCGCTCTCTTCCCGCAAAGGCGGAGACGAGCATGACCAGCGTGGATTCCGGCAGATGGAAATTCGTGATCAGCGCATCCATGACCTTGAAGCGGTAGCCGGGATAGATAAAAATGGATGTGTCGTCCGCCCCCGGATGTACCTGACCGCTCTCATCCGACGCGCTCTCAACGGTTCTGCAGGCGGTCGTTCCGACGCAGATCACGCGGTGTCCGTCCCTGTGCGTCCGGTTTATGAGCTCCGCAGCTTCCGGCGTGACATTGTACCACTCCGTATGCATGTGGTGCTTGGTCACATCGTCCACTTTTACCGGCCTGAATGTGCCCAGCCCGACATGGAGCGTAACAAATGCGGTGTTGACGCCTGCGCTGCGGATCTCGTCCAGCAGTTCTTTGGTAAAATGAAGCCCTGCCGTAGGCGCGGCCGCACTGCCCTCGTACCTGGCATAAACCGTCTGATACATATTCCTGTCCTGAAGCTTATGTGTGATATAGGGAGGGAGCGGCATCTCGCCCAGCTTGTCCAGCACTTCCTCGAAGATCCCCTCATATTCAAACCGCACCAGGCGGTTTCCGCCCTCCAGCACATCCAGGATGACTGCCCTGAGGGATCCGTCCCCGAAGGTCACTCTTGCGCCCGGCCGCAGCTTCTTTCCGGGCTTTACCAGCGTCTCCCAGCTGTCCTTACCGAGGCGTTTAAGAAGGAGGATCTCCGCATTGGCGCCTGTCCCTTCCTTTGTTCCCAGGAGCCTGGCCGGAATGACCTTTGTATCGTTGAGCACCAGCGTATCTCCCGGCTGTAAGTACTCCTTTATGTCACGAAAAGTCCTGTGCGCGATCTCCCCGGTCTCCCTGTTCATGACAAGAAGCCTGGAAGCCGCTCTGTCCTCCAGGGGATCCTGGGCGATCAGTTCCTGAGGCAGGTCAAAATAGTAATCCGATGTCTTAAGTCCGCTCATATCTCTGTGCTCAACTTCCTTTACTTCTCAAAAATTCCTGAAGGAGGCATTCTTCAAAAACGTCCTGTATCCGCGGTAGGCCTCATACAGATCCGCCTTGCTCACCGCCTCCCAGGGAGAGTGCATGCTCAGCACCGGCACACCGCTGTCGATCACATTCATGCCGTAGAGCGCAAGGATATAGGCGATGGTGCCGCCCCCGCCGGCGTCTACCTTGCCCAGCTCCGCCGTCTGGGTACATACGCCGTCTCTCTCGAAGATCTCTCTTAAGTGGGCGATGTACTCGGCATTGGCGTCGTTGGAATTTGACTTTCC
The DNA here is from genome assembly GCA_902767235.1 of uncultured Lachnospiraceae bacterium. Taxonomy (GTDB): domain Bacteria; phylum Bacillota; class Clostridia; order Lachnospirales; family Lachnospiraceae; genus CAG-791. The sequence continues at coordinate 3,601 of CACXGR010000130.1, forward strand.
TCCGCTGCCGGTAAATTTGTTGATCGCCAGCCCCTTTCCGAGATAGGCCGAATTTTTCTTGTCAAATACAGACGCGTAGCAGGGATCAAAGGCGGCGCTCACATCCGATGAGAGCATGCAGCTGTTGGCAAGCGTCCTGCGCAGTGCCAGCTCGCTGTACTGGCCGCACAGATTCATCACTTCCGCCAGCGCATTCTCAAAGAATCTGGACCGCATTCCGGTGGCGCCCACACTGCCGATCTCTTCTTTGTCGACCAGAAGCGTGCAGCTTGTGCGCGCAAGGTCGTGCGTCCCGATCTGGGCCCTGAAGGAAGGGAAGGCGCAGGCGCGGTCGTCCTGGCCGTACCCCAGGATCATGCTCCTGTCAAATCCGGCGTCCCTCGCCCTGCCGGCGGGCACGATCTCCAGCTCTGCAGACTCGAAATCTTCTTCGCCGATCCCGTACTGCTCTTTCAGGATCTCCAGGAGCACGCTTTTTACCGGATCCTTTTCTTTTTTGCCGCTTTCTTTATCCTTCTTCCCGGGCAGCGTATCCGCGTCGATCCGGACCGGCTTGCTCGCGATGATCAGGTCGAGCGCCTCTCCTTCAACGGCCTTGGCTGCCGGCTTTTCCATCTGCTCCTTGGCAAGATGGATCAGCAGGTCGGACACAAAAAATACCGGATCATCGTCATCTTCTCCCACGCTCAGTATCACTGTCTCCCCGCTCTTTTTGACGACGACGCCGTGAATAGCCAGCGGTATCGTGGCAAACTGGTATTTTTTGATTCCTCCGTAGTAGTGGGTGTCCAGATAGGCGATGCCGCTGTCCTCATAGAGCGGATTCTGTTTGACGTCGAGCCTGGGGGAATCGATATGCGCACCCAGAATGTTCATGCCGCTCTCAAAGGGCTGTGTGCCGATCTCGAAAAGGACCATGGATTTGTTCATCCACACGCTGTAGACCTTATCTCCGGCAGATAACTTTTTTCCTTCCCTGACGGCCCGGCTCAGTTCCACATAGCCGCTCTGCTCCGCTTCATTGACAAAGCGGTCGACACACTCCCGCTCTGTCTTGGCAGTGCTGATAAATTCTTTGTAGTCATCTGCAAAGTCCATGCAGAGGCCCTGTGCTGCAAGGTCATACGTACTCCACGCGCTGATTCTTTCCATTCTGTATCCTTCCTTATGCGTTTTTCTGTTCTTTTTTTCTGAATGATCTTCCAAAAATCATCAAAAATGAAGTGCATCATCATACAAATGTATAAGGATGCACATTCTTCTCTATTCATTCTTAAATTCAGACATAATAATGCCTGAAAAGCCGGCTTCCGTATTTTGACTCCTAGCACGCATGCCAGGTGGGTGTCCGCAGCCCAGACCTTTGCCTTCCACTGGCAGCGCGGATGCGCCGG
>CACXGR010000131.1 GCA_902767235.1 uncultured Lachnospiraceae bacterium
CCCAAAATGCGTTTCTGCTAATAAATGGGAAGTACTCCATATAAGGGTGCGGAAGTGTATGTGAATTTGGGGAAAAACGGGTTAAAATGGCGCAGCGGAAGCTGTGGCAGCTAACCGTATTAGCAGAAGAATGAATTCAGTTTGTTAGCACAGCTAACAGGGGACGGTATGTTATCGATGCCCGTCCGGATCAGATTACATAGTGAATCTGGTCCGGGCGGGTATTTTTGTTTTCAGTCTTCCCGGATCCAAACGCTCCCCGAGAGCGAAAAGAAAGGAGAAGGTGATTGATGCCAGACGATGTAAACGAGATTGGCGCAGACGAACGCGTTGTTGAGATTGAGATGGAACGCCTTCGAGAATTCAGAAACCATCCCTTCAAAGTCAAAGCGGATCAGCAGATGCTGCAGCTTATGGAAAGTATTGGACAGTACGGAATATTAAATCCTTTGATTGTCCGGCCGATTCCGGAAGGGGTTTACGAGATTATCTCCGGCCACAGAAGGAAATACGCAGCCCAGCAGCTGGGATACCGGAAACTTCCCGTGATCATCCGGGTTTTGAAGGATGAAGATGCCATCATCAGCATGGTGGATTCGAACCTGCAGCGAGAAATGATCCGCCCCAGTGAGAAGGCTTTTGCCTACAAGATGAAATATGAGGCAATCAAGCGAAAATCGGGTCGGAAGAATGGTGGTCAAATTGGCTACCTTTTTCTGGGAAGAAAAACCGTCGAGGTGATGAGTGATGAAGCGAAGGAAAGTCCTAAGCAAATCCAGCGATATCTGAAAATCGCAGAGTTGACACCGGAGCTTCTAGAGATGCTGGATGACGGGGTGATTGCATTTAACCCTGCCTATGAAGCTTCGTTTATGAAGGAAGAGGAACAGAAGCTGCTGGTTCAGGCAATGGATTATGCGCAGGCATCGCCGTCCATTTCTCAAACGCAGCGAATGAAAAAGCTCAGCAGGGAAGGAACGCTGACGCTGAGTAAGATGCAGGACATTCTTAGTGAAGTGAAGAAGGGGGAGATAAACCGGGTTATTTTCAAGAACGAGCAGTTATACCAGTTTTTTCCGAAGGGATACACGCCGGAGCAGATGAAAAAAGAAATACTGGAGATGTTGAAGCACCGAATAGAACTGAGTTGTGAAACGGATGGAAAGGAGGAGCAATTACAATGGCGAAGGTAATAGCTGTAGCGAACCAAAAAGGAGGAGTGGGGAAATCATCGGTTGTTGCCAATCTGGGAATTGGAATGGCGCTTCGAGGAAAAAAGGTTGCCTTAATCGATGCTGATCCACAGGGAAGTCTTACGGCAAGTCTTGGGTTTCAGGATCCGGATGAAATACGATATACACTGGCGACAATCATGATGAAGGTGATTAATGAGGAAGAGATCGATCCCGCAGAGGGCGTGCTTCATCATGAAGAGGGCGTTGACCTGATACCTGCAAATATTGAGCTTTCCGGTCTGGAAGTTTCTTTTGCTAATGCCATGAGCAGGGAGCTCATCCTGAAGGAATATGTAGATCTGATCCGAAACGATTATGACTATATTCTGATCGACTGCATGCCGTCCCTGGGAGTGATGACAGTCAATGCACTGGTGGCGGCGGACCGGGTGCTGATCCCGGTGCAGGCTGCGTACCTTCCGGTCAAAGGACTGCAGCAGCTTCTGAAAACAGTTCTTGTAGTAAAGAAGCGGCTGAACAAGGATCTTGAGATCGAGGGGATCCTGATTACCATGGTGGATTACCGTACCAACTACGCGAAAGACATCACGGAAATGCTTCGTGACAATTACGGAAATACAGTAGGGATCATGAAAAGCCATATTCCATTCTCTGTGAAAGTGGCGGAGGCCAGTGCGGAAGGCATTAGCATTTATTGTTATGCTCCAAGATGTAAAGTGACAGAGAGTTTTGAACGACTGACGGAGGAGGTTCTTGAAAATGAAGAGTAGACCGGGACAGAAAATCAAACTGACGAGCGTGGAAGAACTGCTTGGGGTAGTCAATGAAGAATCGGCGATGGACCTGGAGATTGCGAAGATCCGGCCATTTAAGAACCATCCTTTTAAGGTTGTGGATGATGAGAGGATGCAGGATCTGATGGAAAGCATCAGGGTGAACGGGATTCTTTCGCCTACACTGGTACGGCCACTGGGACACGATACTTATGAAATGGTTTCCGGGCACCGCAGGATGCATGCGGCCATGCTGCTTGGGATGGACAGAATTCCGGTGATTATCCGCGAGATGACCGACGATGAAGCGGTCGTCAAAATGGTGGACGCAAACATCCAGAGGGAGGAGCTGCTTCCGAGCGAGAAGGCGTTTGCTTATAAGATGAAGATGGAGGCGATGAAGAGAGGAGCTGGCCGTCCGACAAAGGAAAATTCGTGCCAAAATGGCACGAATTACAGAGCGGATGAAGAACTGTCAGATCAGGTGGGGGAGAGTGCTCGTCAAGTGCAGCGCTATATCCGTCTCACCGAACTCATCCCAGAACTCCTCGATTACGTAGACCAGAAGCGTATCCAGTTCACGGTGGCAGTAGAAATCTCTTACATCGATCAGGAAATCCAGAAGTGGCTGTTTGAGTACATCAAGGACAACGGAGTTGTGAAACTAAATCAGATCACACTTCTCCGGACAAAGCTGCAGACCGGTGCAATCACCCAGGCAAAGATGATTGCGCTTCTGAATGGAAGCCAGCCCGGCAAAGCTCCTTCCTCCAAGCTGACCTTTTCGGAAAAGAAGCTGCGGGAATACTTCCCGGCAACATACACGGCTTCTGAAATGCGCGGCATCATTGAGGATCTCCTTGAGGAATGGAAACAGCGGCAGGAAGCTGAACTCCCGGATGACGAGGAGGTTTGATGCCTTATGGAATTCAATTACTATTACGGCGCTCAGGCAGACCAGTTCAGCTTTATCAGGATCCCGAAGGTTATGCTGACGGAGGACTTATTCTCCGGTCTTTCCATCCCTGCAAAGGTGCTGTATGGGGTACTTCTGGATCGCATGACGCTTTCACGAAAGAACGCCTGGTTCGATGAAGACAACAGGGTATTCATCATCTACCAGATCGGTGAGATCCAGGAGGACCTGGGCTTTTCAAAGAAAAAAGCGATGGAACTGCTGACAGAACTGGAGAAATTCGGACTTCTGGAGAAAAAGCGGCGTGGACATGGCCTTCCGAACATCCTGTATGTGAAGAGTTTTATGACGGGTATTACTGCATCAGGTGCCGAAGAGGAGAGATACGGTAAGGCAGAAAAGCGTGATAGAGGTGACGGTTTTGGAACTTCTGGGGAGAATAAGACTGTTTCCAGAAGTGCAGATCCCGGGACTTCAAGAGGTGACGATTTTGGGACCTTAGAGGTGCTGAATCCGGCACTTCTTGAGGTGCCAATTTCGGCACCTCTTAAGAATAAGACTGATATAAACCAGACTGAATGGAGTGATATCGAATCTGATCCAATCGGATCTGTGTCGGAGCAGAGAGAACAGGCAAAACAGATGAGATCGGATGCGATGGGATTGGATAAGGCACCGTCAGAGACCATAGCAGCGTACAGAAATCTGATCCGCGAGAATATCGGATATGACGATCTGCTGCTTGCTCATCCGCATGACAGGGAGATGATCGAGGGAATTGCGGATCTGATTCTGGAGACGGTGATCAGCCGGAAGGACTATATCCTGATTGCCAGCAGCAGCTATCCGGCAGAGGTCGTCAGATCCAAATTCATGAAGCTCAACTACTCGCACATCGAATATGTGCTGTTCTGCCTGCAGCGGAATACAACCAAGGTCAACAACATCAAGAAATATCTGCTTGCGGCACTGTTTAACGCGCCATCCACTATTGACGGCTATTACAGAGCCGAGGTTAATCACGACATGTATGGTCTGGCATAGTGACCGGTAACAAGTGAGGATAAAAGGACGGTGAGAGAGGAATGTTAAATCCAATGACTTTTATGATCAAACTGATGGGCAAGATCTTTGCATTGCCGCTAATTGCAGTACTGACGATTCTTCAGTGGATCTGCACTCTGGCAGTGAGTATTTCTATGCTTATCTTTGAACTGGCAGGTGGGATATTTATTATGGCTGGAGTTCTGAGCTTTGCTTTCGGACAGGAGCCGGCATATATGATGTGGCGTATGGTAGCAACCGGCGCCGGTATATGTTTGTTTCCACAGGTAGGCAGATGGGTGGCTGTTCAGCTAACTTATTTAACTTTATGTGTCTCGAATAAAGTTAACTAAAGGAAGTTGGAGCTACTTTTGTTTTCACAGGTGCTACGTGGCAATAACCCAGAAACCGAGAAGGCGGTTCAATCTTGGGACTCCTTCCTAGTGTTAACACCTGTCTTTGGGATTCTTTTAGATCAATAAGAACGTTAACTCGATTTTAACTCAATTGATTGCCGAGTTAAAATCGAGTTAAACGAGTTAGAACATGCACTATGAGTTTATTATTCGAATACTTCGTTCAGGTCTGGCTCATCCCATGCCGGCAGCCTTGTGCCATCGAAATCAAGATGAGCCTTATGAGCCTGCGAATGCTGATGCTCCCGGGGAATCTCATAAACCCGGGTTCCTTTACGGAGC
>CACXGR010000132.1 GCA_902767235.1 uncultured Lachnospiraceae bacterium
CTGCCACAGAATGTCCGCATGAATTCGCTGCCGGTGATCAGCCGCAAACATACGTCAAGTATACCACAGGACCTCCCGCAAGCGCATCCCGGCATGAATGCAGGCCTTTGAAAATCAGCCATTGCTCCACATTGGAAAATTATTGTCCGATTTGATAGATGACGTCCTTTCAGCTATTGCTCCACATTGTAAAACCGGTGTACATTTGATAAAAGAGAGCTTTTTTTCAATACACATCATTTACGTCAGTAAACAAGGAAAGGGGGTTTTGAATGAAATACGGATGGAGACGGCTGGCCGCTGCTGCCGCTGCTTTGCTGCTTTCGGCAGTGTTCTTCGGCTGCGGCGCCGCGGATCAGCCGGCAGACGGAGCCGAAAAAGTCAGATTGATGGTCTGGTCGCCTTCGGAGGACCAATCCAGGGATTCCGGTGAGTGGCTGCAGACATGCTGCGCGGCATTTGCGGACCAGCATCCGGAGTGGGATATCACGTTCGTGTACGGAATTGCCGACGAAGCAACCGCCGCCTCATCGATCGCACAGGATCCGGAGGCGAGCGCAGATGTTTTTCTGTACGCGAACGACAACATCACGATCATGACAGACGCGCAGGCGCTCGTGAAGTTCGGCGGTAAGTACGAACAGCAGATCAGGGAAAATGCCAGTGAGGCGATCCTGAACTCCGTCACAATGGACGGATATCTGTACGGGGTCCCTTTTACGACAAACACCTGGTTTATGTATTACGATAAGCGCGTGTTCTCGCAGGAAGATATAAAAAGCCTTGAGGCAATGCTGTCAAAGGGCGTCGTTTCCTTCCCTTTTACCAATTCCTGGTATCTGCCTGCTTTCTATTTCGGAAACGGCTGCACGCTCTTCGGAGACGGAACTCAGGAGGAACTGGGCGCGGACTTCGGAGGCGATAACGCGGCTGCGGTTACCGATTATCTCGTGGACCTGATTCAAAATCCAAACTTCGTGGTGGATGCGGACGGTTCCGGTATGGCAGGCCTCAGGGACGGGTCGGTCAACGCGATCTTCTCCGGATCCTGGGATTACGGAAGTGTCAGGGAGATCCTGGGTGACAACCTGGGCGCCGCGGCACTCCCCGTCTATACGCTCGACGGCACTCCCAGGCAGATGTATTCCTATTCAGGTTCCAAAGCGGTCGGCGTAAATGCATATTCCGAGTATATGGTTCCGGCGGTAGAGCTTGCAATATATCTGGGCAGCGCAGAGGCCCAGAAGCTCCACTACGAACTTCGCTCTGTGATCCCCTGTTCCACAGAACTGCAGGACGACCCCGTCATATCCTCTGACCCCGTCTTTATTGCGCAGAACGAAACCTTTGACAACACATCAAAGCTCCAGCCGTTCGTTTCCCGAATGGCTAACTGCTGGACGCCGGTAGAAAACATGGGGAAGTCGATCCGGAACGGTAGCGTGACACATGAAAACGCGGCGGAACAGACAAAAGCAATGAACGACGCGATGAACAGTAACGGCATCGAGTAAGAGGAGGAATCGACATGAAAGAAAAAGCTGTCAGAAATGTCGACCTGTCGGATCCCAGCCTGTCGGAAGTCTTCCGAAACGGACAAAGTGCAGCCAGGCTCTCCGCGCCAGTCATGGGATTGGGGTGTATCCTGCACAAACAGGTCATCAAGGGGCTGCTCTATCTTGCAATAGAGGCCGCGTATATAGTGTTCATGATCCGCAGCGGACTCCACAATCTCGCCATGCTGCCCGGTCTGGGATCCGTGCCGCAGGAAGAAGTCTGGAACGAAGAACTGCAGGTGTATTTGTATACCAAGGGCGATCAGTCTATCCTGATCCTTCTGTATGGACTGGGAACGATCCTGATCACGATCCTTTTCTTTCTCATCTGGCGCGCTTCGCTGCGAAGCGCCTACAGAGCGGAAATGCTGGACCTGTCGGGCCGTCATGTGCCTTCCTTCACAGAAGATCTGAAGAGTCTTTTGAATGAAAACCTGCCCTTTACCCTCATGACCCCGCCGATGTTTTTCATTACCGTGCTCACGATCCTGCCCCTGATCTTTATGATCTGCATGGCATTTACCAATTACAGCAAAATAGACAATCATCTGGTTTTATTTGACTGGGTCGGGCTCAGGAACTTTGCGACGCTCTTTGACAGCAGTTCTGTCCTGGGCAGCACATTCTGGAAAGTCCTCATCTGGACACTGATATGGGCATTTTTCGCAACCTTTACCAACTACTTTTTCGGAATGGTCCTCGCGATCCTGATCAACCGCAAGGACACGAAGATCAAAGGTTTCTGGAGATTCTGCTTCGTCCTGTCCTGCGCAGTGCCCATGTTTGTTTCTCTGCTGATCATGCGCACAATGCTGCAGCCGGAAGGGGCGGTCAACGTCATGCTGCGCAATGTGGGCCTGATCCCCGCCGGATCGAGCCTGCCCTTCTTTACCAATGCCACCTGGGCCAGGATCTCCGTCATCGTGATCAATATCTGGGTGGGCGTGCCGTATACGCTCCTGCAGCTTACCGGTGTCCTGCAGAACATTCCCGCAGACCTGTATGAAGCCGCCGACGTGGACGGCGCCAGCAAGGTACAGCAGTTTTTCTCGATCACCCTCCCCTACATGTTCTATGTGACGACGCCTTACCTGATCGCCACATTTACAGCGAACGTGAATAACTTCAACGTGATCTACCTGCTCTCCGGCGGCGACCCGGTGACCAACCTGGCCTCCACGGCAGGAGATACGGACCTTCTTGTCACCTGGCTCTATAAGCTGACGATTGAAAATCAATACTATAATATCGGCGCAGTCGTCGGTATTCTGACATTTGTCATTCTTGCTGTCGGTTCACTGCTCACTTACCGAAACAGCAAATCCTACAAAGAGGAAGGGGGGTTCTGACAATGAAGAGCGCAAAAATGAAGCGCAGACGCAATAATATGATTGTCCATATCATTCTCGCGATCCTCGCCGCCATATGGGTATTTCCGATCTTCTGGGTCATCCTCACAAGCTTCCGCGCGGAAAAGGGATCCTATGTATCGACGTTTTTCCCCAGGGCATACACATTGGATAATTACAGAAAACTCTTTACGGACACGACCATTCTAAACTTTCCGAAAATGTTTATGAACACGCTGATCATCGCAGTGTTTTCCTGTATTTTATCCACTTTCTTTGTGCTGAGTGTCGCTTACTGCCTCTCAAGGCTCCGCTTCAAGTTCCGCAGGCCCTACATGAATATGGCCATGGTCCTGGGACTCTTCCCCGGCTTCATGAGCATGGTCGCGGTCTATTTCATTCTGAAGGCGGTAGGCCTGACAGAAGGCAGTATGATACGGCTGGCTCTTATTCTGTGTTATTCGGGTGGAACAGCGCTCTCTTTCCAGATCGCCAAGGGATTTTTTGACACCATGCCTCTGGCGATCGACGAAGCCGCAATGATCGACGGCTGCACCAGATGGCAGATCTTCACCAAAATCACACTTCCCTTGTCCAAACCGATCGTCATTTACACGGTCCTGACCTCCTTCATTGCTCCCTGGGTGGACTTCATTTTTGCCAAGGTCATCTGCCGTGCCAACGCAGACCAGTATACGGTCGCAATCGGACTCTGGAAAATGCTGGAGAAGGAGTATATCGATAACTGGTACACTTGCTTTGCAGCCGGTGCAGTGCTGGTCTCGATTCCCATCGCATTTTTGTTCCTGCGCCTTCAGAAATATTATGTCAATGGGCTGACAGGCGGCGTCAAGGGATAATAAATAATCGCCCGAAAAAAGGGGGCTGCTGCATTCGCTGAAAAGTGCGGATTGCAGCAGTCCCCTTTTCCGGGTCTTTTTATGAAAAGCACACGGCGGATATAAGCTCCTGC
>CACXGR010000133.1 GCA_902767235.1 uncultured Lachnospiraceae bacterium
ATATTTTCCTTGGTCATCTCGTAGGCGGCCACCTGCATGGCCTTGCCGCTCTCTACCAGGATATTGTCGAGCTGTCCGGCTCTCTCGACCTCTGCGAGGGCATATTTGAGCTCCTCGCTGCTGTCCCGGATCTTGAAGATGGTGTTCCAAAGCGTTACGGACTTGAGCGAGTTGTAATTGCCCTGCGTGCACAGCGCCACAAGACCGTACTTGCTGATCGTTATGTTGGTCAGCGCGGCGGCAGGCCCGGACAGCGTGAAGGCGCCGCCGGAGAAAACCAGCTGGAAGATCAGCATAAAGGGCATGACTGTCATCGCCGTTGTCGTGGAGTGCACGATGGAGGAGATGAACAGAGAGGTTATATCCGACGCGTAGGTGATCAGGAACATGGTGATCCAGGTATCCAGAAGGAACCAGGGCGTGATAAAACCTTCGGTCGGAAATTTGATCCCGATGATCTTGCATACCGCCACTGTGATCATCGCCTGCATGGCGCAGAGAAAACTCTGATAGATCAGGTGGGCGAATACATAGGAAGAAATATGCATGCCGGAGCGGTGCTCACGCTTGATGATCGGGCGCTCCCGGCAGACCGACTGGATGGAATTGAAGAATCCGTTCCATATACAAATGCAGGTCAGAGCGAGGGAGCACTGGAACTGTCCCTCCATTGTGACGTACATGTTTTCGCCGACGACCAGTGCGATCATGGCCGCGATCAGAGCGGACATGGGAAGAACTTTCCAGTCGTTCTGGAAGATGAACATGCGGAAATCTTTGCCGAGGTAAATGGGGATCTGCGCGATGCGCCCGCGGTGGCCGCCTGTCATGAGAGAGAAGCGGGTCCTGATCTCTTTTTCCTTGCCGGCAGGATCAATCTTCTTATTCTCTGTATCGATCATTTGGAGACCACCTGCCTTTCTGCGTATTTGAGAACGAATTCATCGGAGCGCCCCTCGCCTCCCTCGTCTTTTTGGTTGATCACCCGCAGGATTCCCTCCATGGTATTCTGGCCAAAAAATTCTCTGGCCTCATCGATACTCCCGTAGAAGGCAAGGCGGCCGGTCCGCTTGGAATCCTTTGCCAAAACAATGATATCATCGAACAGATCCGCGACGCGGTCGGGGGTATGCGTGATGACGATCACGATCTTGCCCTCGTTTGCGATCGTGCGGAGCCGCCGCATCAGGTCTCTTGCGATGACGCCGTCCAGTCCGGAGTCGGGCTCGTCCAGGACGAAGAGATAGGGATCCGAAATATACTCCATGGCAATGGAGAGGCGCTTTCTCTGACCGCCGGACAGCTTCTCCACGAGACTTGCCTTGACGGTGGCAAGTCCGAACTGCTCCAGGACCTCTTTCACCCGTTTGGTGAGATCGGAGAGTGTGGTGTCGGAAGGAAGACGCAGAAGGGCGGCGTCATAGAGCGTCCGGTAGACCGTGTCATTGCTTCGGATCAGGTCCAGCTGGGGAACAAAGCCGATGGAATACTTCATCTTGTCGTACTCGTCGTAGACGTTCATCCCGTCCAGCAGGATCTCGGCATTGGCTTTCTCGTAGCCGGTGACGGCGTTGATGAAAGTGGTCTTGCCGGCGCCGGAGCCGCCCAGCAGCAGGACCATGTGCCCGGGCTCAATGGTCATGAAGATCTCCCGGAGCAGGTAGCGCTTGTCGAGGAAGTTGCGGACCGTGCGGTCCTTGATCTTGACAGAGAGACCGTTGTCGCTGGCCGAGGTGTCCTCAAGCGAATGGATGAGCTCATCATCCAGCACCGGATCGAGTCCGTTGTAGCGAAGGAGCGCCTTGCTCGGCGTGTACTTGTCGCTGAAGCCCCAGACCAGGCAGGGAATGACCTCGGCAAAGACCCAGAGCCATGCCCAGTTCTTGTTCACTTTCAAGTCGCCGCACAGATCGATACAGATCCTCGCCTTGTAGATCATGCACACGATTCCCAGGAAAATATTGAGAAGCAAAATGTACTTCATGACTTCTAGATTTTCGTTCAGCAGCTGCATAGCCAGCATGACAGGAAAAGTCAGAAGTTCGAAGATCATGGCGATCTTGCCGTCATCTTCTCTGTCCGCGCAGCGCCCGAGCCAGTAGATCCTGGCACCGGGGATAAAAGCCCACCAGCCTTCGATATGGAACTTCTTGAAGATTTTGGAGAGGCCGTAGGAGGCGACCAGCCAGCAGGCAAAACTGATGACATCCTGAACCGATATTTCTAAAAGAGACATATATAACCTCCTGTTGGAAACTGATCCGTACATATTAGTATATCATGTATAGCAGTCATGCAGTTAGTAGAAAAGCGAAACAAATTCTTCTTGCACTCTGACACATTCCTGTCCTATAATGGATGGCGATACGGAGGATTACTCAAGAGGTCGAAGAGGTCGCACTCGAAATGCGATAGGCCGCTAATACCGGCGCGTGGGTTCGAATC
>CACXGR010000134.1 GCA_902767235.1 uncultured Lachnospiraceae bacterium
GCAATATTAGATCAGCCGCCCAGATAGGCTTTCTGTACTCTCTCATCCCGGGAGAGTTCTTCACCCGTGCCCTCCAGCGTGATCCTGCCGGTCTCCAGTACATATGCTCTGTCTGCAATGCCCAGCGCTCTCTTCGCGTTCTGTTCTACCAAAAGGATCGTCGTTCCCTTGTCGTTGATCTCCTGAATGATATGAAAGATCTCCGAAACGAGCAGAGGAGACAGTCCCATGGAAGGCTCGTCCAGCAGCAGGATAGAGGGCTTTGCCATCAGCGCCCTGCCCATGGCCAGCATCTGCTGTTCGCCGCCCGAGAGGGTTCCTGCCGCCTGCGTCCTGCGCTCCTTCAGGCGCGGGAACAGCTGGTATACGTCCTCCATGTCTTTGCGCATCGCATCTTTGTCTCTTCTCAGATAGGCGCCCAGGATCAGATTCTCCTCGACGGTCTGCTCTGCGAAAACTCTTCTTCCCTCCGGGACCTGGGCCAGGCCCATTCCGACGATCTTGTGGGGCGCTGTTTTGGTCAGTTCCGTGTCGTCGAGCCTGATGCTTCCCTCTGAAGCCTTCACCAGGCCGGAGATCGCATGCATCGTCGTTGTCTTGCCGGCGCCGTTTGCGCCGATCATGGTGACGATCTCACCGTCGCGGACCTCAAATGAGATCCCCTTGATCGCCTCGATCATGCCGTATCTTACTTTTAAGTCCTGTACTTTCAGCATTCCATTAATCTCCCAAATACGCCTTGATGACCTCAGGGTTGGACTGGATCTCCTCCGGCGTCCCCTGGGCCAGCATCATTCCGTAGTTCAAAACAGTGATCCGTTCGCAGATTCCCATGACGAGCTTCATGTCGTGCTCGATCAGGAGGATGGCGATGCCGAAGTGATCCCGGACAAAGCGGATCATATCCATGAGCTCTGCGGTCTCCTGAGGGTTCATGCCGGCTGCCGGCTCGTCCAGAAGAAGAAGCTTGGGATTGGTCGCCAGCGCTCTGGCGATCTCAAGACGTCTCTGGGCGCCGTAAGGGAGATTGCTCGCCGTCACATCGGCAAACCGATCCAGTTCCAGGATCTTCAGAAGGTCCCTGGCCTTTTCGTCGATCTCTCTCTCAGCCGCATAATACTTGGGAAGCCGGAGCATGGCCGTGATCGGGGAATAGGGAATCACATTGTGGAATCCGGTCTTAACATTGTCCAGTACGGTCAGTGCTCCGAAGAGACGGATGTTCTGGAAGGTCCTGGCGATACCTGCTTTATTGATGCTCACAACGTTCTTGCCGGCAGTGTCCTTGCCGTCAAAGTATATTTTGCCGCGGGTGGGCTTATACACCTTGGTCAAAAGATTGAAGACTGTTGTCTTTCCGGCGCCGTTGGGGCCGATCAGTCCTGCGATCTCTCCTTCGTATACCTGCAGGTTGAGGTCGTTGACCGCCGTCAGGCCGCCGAAATCGATGCCGAGCTCCTGAACGTCAAGGACAGGGGTCTTTCCGCTATCTGTATGGAATTCAGCCATTGGAAGCACCTCCTTTCGCCTTGCGCCCTGTCAGGCTCTTCCATTTGCTCTTTAACTGCTCGTTGTTGGTGACCAGCATGATCAGGATCAGTACAACGGCGTAGATGAGCATTCTGTAGTCCTGGAGCGAACGAAGAAGCTCCGGCAGAAGGATCAGGATGACGGTCGAGATGATCGTACCGGTCATATTGCCCAGTCCGCCGAGAACGACATAGACCAGGATCAGAATAGATGTATTGAAATCGAATTTATTGGGCACCAGGGTGGAATAATTGAGGCCGTACAGCGCGCCTGCCGCGCCGGCCAGTGCCGCTGATACCACAAAGGCGAGCATCTTGGTCCTGGAGATCGGAATGCCGACGGACTCCGCCGCGATCCGGTTATCTCTCGCCGCCATGATCGCTCTTCCGCTCCTGGAGAACATCAGATTATAGACGATCAAAAGTGCGATGATGATCAGGACGATGCCGACAGTGAAATTGGCGATCTTGGCCGTCCCTGTCGCACCCATGGGGCCGTTCAGCAGCATTTTTCCGCCGGGCTGCAGCTTGAAGCTGCTGTCCACAAAACTGTAATGAAGGCCTTCGGAATCGATGCCGATATAGGCGTTCATGAAGACGCTCTTGATGATCTGTCCAAAGGCCAGTGTGACGATGGCCAGGTAGTCACCCTGCAGCTTCAGGACCGGGATGCCGATCAAAAAGCCGAAGAATGCCGCCAGCGCCGCGCCGCAGATCATAGAGATGATCAGACGCGGAATGCCGGCTGTCACAGTCCCTGCAAGAATACCGGACACACATACTGCGCAGAAAGCGCCGACACTCATAAACCCTGCCTGCCCGAGGTTCAGTTCTCCGGAAATACCCACATTGAGGTTGAGGCCGATGGCGGCGACCACGTAACAGGTGACCGGAACCAGCAGACTGGAAAACAGGCTGGACAGACTGCCCGTTTTGAGCATGATCTCAATGATGATGTAAGCGATGATCACGATCGCAAAGGACAGCACGCGCCCTCTCTTCTGTTTATCTTGTGATCGGGAGAGTATACTGCTTATTTTATTCATGTCTTCTCCCTCCTTAGACTTTGACATTGATCTTCTTTCCGAGCAGGCCCGTAGGCTTGATCAGAAGGATCACGATCAGAACAGCAAACACAATGGCGTCAGAAAGCTGGGTTGAGATATACGCCTTGGCGAAGATCTCGATGATCCCCAGGATCAGGCCGCCCACAAATGCGCCGGGGATCGAACCGATCCCGCCGAATACGGCTGCTGTGAAAGCTTTGATGCCGGGCATGGATCCCATGGTCGGATAGACGGAAGGATACGTAGATGCCAGAAGGACCGACGCGATGGCGGCAAGACCGGAGCCGATCGCAAAAGTGATGGATATGATCCGGTTAACATTGATCCCCATCAGCATGGATGCGCCCTTGTCCTCTGAACAGGCCCGCATCGCACTGCCGGTCTTGGTCTTATTGATGAACAATGTCAGGCAGATCATGACGACAATGCAGGTCGCGATCGTGATCAGTGTCAGGTAGGACACCGAAGCTGAGCCCAGACGGATCTCGCCCGAAGAGATGACGGACGGAAAGACCTTGCTAGAGGATGACCACAGGATCTGTGCGCCGTTCTGCAAAAAATAGCTGACGCCGATCGCGGTGATCAGAACGGCGAGGCTTGTCGCCTGTCTGAGGGGTTTATAGGCCAGTCTTTCGATCACAACACCGAGCACTGTGCATACCAGGATCGCCGCCATGAGCGCGGCCGGAAAGGGCAGCGAAAATTTTGTGATCGCAAAAAACGCGATATAAGCGCCCACCATGATAATATCGCCATGTGCAAAATTGAGCATCTTGGCAATACCGTATACCATCGTATATCCCAACGCTATGATCGCATAAACGCTGCCAAGTCCCAATCCGTTGATCAAATAGGATAGAAACTGCATGTCTGCCTTCCTTTCAGGTCAAAATTGTAAGATCGATCTCATACAGCTGTGTATCGGCAGCTGCTGAATGTAACACAAAGCCCGCACAATGGCGGGCTTTGCCTTTTCGTCATTCAGAAATGAAAAACTATTAAACGATCAGTCCTCAACGCCGACATAGACGCCATCTTTGATCACAACAGCCTTGGGGGACTTTGTGACTTCGCCGTTGGCGTTCCATTTCATCTCGCTGCCGGTCAGGCCGCTGAATGTCATGGTAGTGAACTGCTCAACGAGTTTCTCGCAGATCGCGTCCGCACTCATGTCTGCCGTGACGCCGGCTGCTTCGCATGCCTGTGCGATCGCGTATATGCAGTCATATGCATCTGCTGCAAACTGGTTGGGGACCTCTCCGCCGCACTTCTCTTTGTAAGCGTTTACAAAGTTTACGGTCAGTTCATCCGTAGCATCCGCAGAGAAGGGAGTCAGAAGGTAGACGCCCTCTGCCAGAGAAGTATCAAATCCTTCCAGTGTCAGGATTCCGTCCATACCGTCCACGCCGAAGAATGTAGGCGCATATCCCATCTTGTTGGCCTGATTGAGGATGATGGCTGCGGGATCATAATAAATGGGAAGGAAAACGATATCAGCGCCGGCTTCCTTGGCTTTCTCGAGCTGGACGGTGAAATCCTGTGCGTTGGAGTCGTCAAAAGTCTGCTCTGTGACCACTTCGACGCCCTTGGCAGCTGCTTCCGCCACGAAGGTATCATGGATTCCCTTTGAGTAGTTGTCATCATTCTTGTAAATGATGGCGACCTTGGAACCGAGATCAGTGTGAGCAGCGATATAGTCAGCACTCGCGGAACCCTGGTTGGGGTCTGTGAAGCACATCTGGAAAACGTTGCCGTATGCGCCGGACATATTGTCGGCATCCGCATAGATGACAGAAGGAGAAGATCCTGAAGGTGTGATCGCAAAGATCTTATCTTCCGCATAGGACGGGGAAACGGCGGCGCCGGGCGCAGAAGTAACGGTTGCCAGGGATACCTGCATGCCGTCATCCTTGAGCACGCCGTAAGCAGTTACCGCTTTCTCGGGATCGTGTGCATCGTCCTGCATGTTCAGTTCAAACTGCAGTCCGCCCTTTGCGTTGATCTCTTCGACCGCGATCTCCGCCGCATTCTTAACAGCGTTGCCGTAAACAGCCGCGGGACCTGTCAGCGGTCCGGAGCCGCCGATCTTGATCGCTGCGGATCCTGAAGACGCCTGCTGGCTGCCGGAGCCGCCGCATGCTGTCAGTGCCGCTGCCATGCAGACCGTCATTGCTACTGCAACACTTGTCTTAAACAATCTTTTCATAAATTTGTCCTCCCTTTATGAATTTGGTTTCTGAATCACCAATGAAAATATTATAAAATCTTCATTACTTCATTGCAATAGCGTTTCACAGTGCGGCATCAAGAAAATTTGGTATTTTCAGCCAAAAAAGGATAAATTTTATCAATTGCGGATGAAAATGCAGCTTTTTTGAACCCGTGCCGGCCGCCCTCGATCATATAAAAGTCCGAATTGCGGTATATTTTGGCGACATTTCGTGAATAGGACGGATCGACCAGAGGATCGTCATCGCCGTGCAGGACCAGTACGGGGCCCTTATACCCGGCCAGTTCCGACATGTCAAAATCCCACAGATCCGTCAGGTAACGCGCGCCCATCATGCTCCATCCCTTGTAGTCAAAAGGGTCCGGCACGCTCTCCTTATCCGCAAACATATTCTTTACGTCGTCCATAATGACAAAGGCGCCGTACATCAGCACGATCCCGGCAAAGGCATCCGGGTTCCGGCCGGCAGCCAAGGCTGTACTGAAAGCGCCCTGGCTCGCCCCGATCGCGAATATGTTTGTGGGATCGGTAAAAGGCCACGCCAGGGCTTCCCGGTAAACTTCCATCAGATCCCGCGCGCAGGTAAGCACTGACATATCGAGCATGGAACCGGGACTTCTGCTCTCCTTGCTCGCGCCTCTGCAGTCAAATGTATATACAGCGTATCCCTTCTTTGCCAGCGCCAGCCCGTAGGGTACGCCGGATTCATGGTTTCTGTATAACTCATGGCAAAAGAGCACAACGGGCACTCTCTTCCCTCTCCCGGCATGCTCCGGCAGAAAGAGCCTGCCGTAGATTCCGCGTTCGGGGCTCCCGCACCACTTTTCCGTCTCCCGGAAGCTTCCGGGCATATCTGATCTGTTCATAAATAGGATCCTTTCTGTCTGCTAAAATGAATCTCCTGCCAGTCTGCGCGTTCTATTTTCAAAAAAAGCGGCGGCTTCCGATTGACGGAGCCGCCGCTTTGTCTCTCTCTTATACTTTCCTGCCTTCAGTGCGGACAAGAAGCATCAGGCTTTCTTTCTGGATCCAATGATCTGTGTCACCATCATTAACACGAGAATTGCAAGGAGCAGCAGTGACAGAGGATGTGTGAAAATATCTCTGAACATACCGCCTACACTGCCTGCCGAAATAATGGATCTGCGGAGGTTGACCTCGATCGTAGGTCCGAGGATCAGTCCCAGCACCAAAGGTGCTACAGGAACGCCGTAAAACTTCATGAAGTAACCGATCACGCCTGCCAGAAGCGTCCAAACAATATCAAGAGGCATATTGTTGATCGAATAGCTGCCGATCACGGAGATTACTATGATCAGCGGAAGGAGGATGTTTCTCGGGATCTCTACCAATTTGGCAAAAATGCGGATGCCCATCATACCGAAGATCAGAAGGAAGATATTGCCTACTACTGACAGCCATACCAGATTGGTGAAAAGCTCAGGCTGCTCTGCCATCAGCATGGAACCTGCGCGGATTCCGTGGATCGAGAGTGCTCCGATGAAGATAGC
>CACXGR010000135.1 GCA_902767235.1 uncultured Lachnospiraceae bacterium
CCGAGCATGTCGTCCATGTACTGGGACGCGGAGGACCGGTAGGCATTGGCCTCGACAACGGCGCGGTCCACGATCTCCTCGGCCTGCTGCTGGGCAAGGCGCACGATCTGATCCGCCTGGGCATAGGCCTGCTGCATGATCTCGTGCTCACTGACCAGCTCGTTGGTCTGGATCGTCGCCTCGTTGATCAGCTCATCGGCCTTGCGGCGCGCGTCCTCGAGGATCGCTTCCTTGTTGTTGATGATCCTCTGGTAGTGCTTGATCTCCTCGGGTGTTCTGGCGCGGAGCTCCTCCAGGAGACCGTCCAGCTCGTCCTTGTCGACGATGATATTTGTCTTGGAAAACTTCTGATACCGGCAGCTGTCGATAAAATCTTCAATCTGATCAATCTGCTGTTCAATCTTACTGCTCATGATTCCTGTCCTCTCCTCACGTGTTAACTTTCCGGCTGTGTCAGTTCTCAGCCTTTTTCGCTCTCTCGCGGAGCTTCTCCCAGATCAGACCCTCCACATAGGGCGTCACACATTTGGAGATATCTCCGCCGAAGGCGGCGATCTCCTTGACGCCTGAGGAGTTGAGATAAGAATACTTGGCAGAAGTCGTCAGGAAGATCGTGTCGAGATCCCCGTTGGAGAGCATCCGGTTGGTCTGCGCAAGCTGCAGCTCATATTCAAAGTCCGTGACCGCCCGCAGTCCCCTGATCGAGACATGCGCGCCGATGCTTCTGGCATAGTCCACCATCAGCCCGTAATAGGAGTCGACACGGACATTGGAAATATTTTCGCATACTTTCTGCAACATTTTAACACGTTCATCTACAGAAAACAATGGAGTTTTGGCCTTGTTGTCGAGGACGCAGACGGTCACCTCGTCAAACATCCGGCTCGCCCGCTCAATGATGTCGATATGACCCAGGGTCACCGGGTCAAAACTTCCTGGATAAATTGCTGCTTTCATGTTACTGTCGTCGTTCCTTTCCTAATCACATCCCATCGCCGGAAACTCTTCTGCGCAGAAAGAGGTGGCGGTTGCCGCGATAGTCCTTCTCGCGGTAGATCTCAAAGCCGGTCTCCCCGACAAAGGAGAAGTCCGACTCCAGGTTCGTCTCGACCACGATGATGGTGTCCTCCGTGATGTAGGACATCCCGTCGAGCGCCGTGATCACCCGCCTTGCCAGATCCGACTGATAGGGGGGATCCAGGTAGACCAGGTCCACTTCCTTCTCATGCACATGGCGCAGAGCCGCCACGGCGTCCTGGCGCAGGATGACCGCCTGCTCCTCGAAGCCTGTCTTGTGCAGGTTCTGCTGGATGCAGGAAATGGCTTCCCTGCCGTTCTCTATAAAATAGGCCCGCTTCGCGCCGCGGCTGATCGCCTCAATTCCGATCCCGCCGCTGCCGGCGAAGACATCGAGGAAAACCGCCCCCGGGACATCCATCTGGAGGATATTGAACAGTGTCTCCTTGATCTTGTCCTGGGTGGGCCGTGTCTCCATTCCCTTTGGTGTCACGAGAAGCAGTCTTCTCGCGCTTCCTGCAATGACTCTCATGCCTGGTCTGCTTCCTCCTGCTGTTTGCGGATATATCCATTGAAAAGCCCGGCAGTCGCATCTCCCCTGCCGCCGGGATCTGTCCCGAACGGTACCAAACGGTACACCCGACAGGTCGCCGGGCACTGCCAAAAACCCAATAGTAACAAAATAGTATCTTAAGCAACTTCTTTTTTCAACCGGTTTCTTTTCGGTTTCCCAAAGAGCAGCGGTGAGTTATTGTTCTTCTTTCAGAACCGCTTCGTCCCCTTGCCGTCTCGTTTGGATACGCGCAGACGCGAGAGGTCGACCTGCGTGCCGTGCAGGTCAGGCGCCGGTTTGTCCCCCTGGGCCAGGAGCCAGGCGTTCTCCACGATATCATCGCCGGACAGGCGGATCCCGCGGGCGCCGATGGCATTCTTTTTCTGTTCGGGGATCTCCTCGACGGCAAAGCGCAGCAGAAAGCCGTTGCGGGACTGGAGGACGATGGTGACCGCGTCACGCAGTTCTCCTGCATAGGCCAGCAGGTCCCCCTCCGCCAGCTTTGTGGCGGCGACGGTCTTCTTGATCACGTCGAATTCGGTGCCCGGCACGACCTTGACCATGCCGCTCTGTGTGACGAAGACGACCTTCTCCAGACGCAGGGCCTCCTGGGAAGCCGCGAAGATGATCTCCTCCTTCGTGGAATCGTAGTTGCTCACATTGTCGACCGGCGTGCCCTTGTCGCGCATCTTGCCGGCCGGCAGGTCCGCGGTCTTGAGCGTGTA
>CACXGR010000136.1 GCA_902767235.1 uncultured Lachnospiraceae bacterium
CACCCGCCCAGGAAGCCCCTGCTGAGGAGATCCCCAAAGAGGCCGTGACAGTCGAAGATATCGAGAAAGCCGGTGAGGATAAGGTCGTTTTCAGCGGCGAGCAGAAGACGATGGATCTTGACGGCGACGGCAAGACCGATGCTGTGACCGTAGACATCGACAAAGACGGCAAGATCGATGCACTCGCTGTCGACACAGATGACGACGGCAAAGCTGACAAGCTCGTGATCGACACCGACGGCGACGGTGTCGCTGATACAGTTGTGACACAGAAATAAAATTGAGAGGACAGGGCCGCTGCATTTGGAAAAAATGCGCGGCCTTTTTTTATGATCCAAAGGGACGGATAGTCAGACTGTGGTACAATAGTAAAAAGATCTGTTTCATTGGAGGGGTAATTATGGGAACGATCGCATCTGATTTTTATTCAAGGTTTGGGAGTATTGATATTGTGGAAGCGCCGTTCACAGTGGAAGAGCTGATGAACATGGCCTCTGTGGAGGTACAGGGGCGCTACGCCGCCTGGACTGCGGAAAATGGAGACGCCGGCTACATCCCGGCGGAGATTCTCCTGGCCCTTTTGGAGGACAGGGCCTTTTTTGCGCACATATGCGAGATCGTGGACAGCGGCGAATTTGTCGTCCTGAGCGGTGCGACGCTGGCATGCACGACGGCGCACATCAACAAGATGGGACTGACGCCGGAAGATGTTCAGAGCAATATACTCGATTTCTTTATGAAATCCGAGGAAATGAGCTACAGCATCGAGAGTATTTTGTCAGGCACCAGTGAGTGGGTCACCAGTCTGTATGTATTTGCAAATGGCTGGGTCGGAATTGAGACAGAGCACATGGAAAACAGGTCGTGGGATGAGGACGGAAACCCCACCGACGAGGACGGCGTTCCTAGCCCGGCTTCCAGCTACCTGATCAGCAACGAAGGCGAGCTTGTGGCTTCGCCGGATATCCGCTACGATATCGAGGCCTGGATGGAATTCGTGGATATGTTCTCCGCCGTCCACGAGGAAGCCACAGCAGCGGATAATCCGAATGAGGACCGCAAAGTTGAGATGGAGATGACCAAAGAAGGTTACATTGTCTTCTCGGAGGAAGTGGAGAAAGCCCTCAAAGGCGGCGAGCCCGTTGTCGTCATCGAGAGCGCGGCGACCTTCGGCGGCATGATCTATCCCGGCATTGCCGATTTTGCCAGACGCATGCGCAGCACCGTCAAAAAGGCGGGTGCTATGCCTGCATTTACCGCTATTTTGGGCGGCAAGATCCACGTGGGTCTCACGGATGAGGAGATTCTGTATCTGGAAGAGCGGCGGGGCTCGATCTTCAAAGCGTCAGCCCGCGACATCCCGATCCTCCTTGCCAAAAAACAGGACGGCGTCATGACGATCGCGGCGGCCGTACAGACGGCGGCGCTGGTGGGCGTCCATGTGGCGGTCGGCAGCGGCATCGGCGGCGCCCAGATCGGGGCGGAGAAGACGATGGATATCTCCACGGATCTGGAATCCCTGGCCAAGAACATGGTCATGGTCGTATGTTCGGGCACCAAGCCCATTCTGGATCTGTCGCTGACCATGGAATACCTGGAGACAGCCGGTGTCCCGGTGGTCGGCTACCAGACCGACAGAATGCCGGAGTACATGGTGCGCGGCAGCGGCTTCCGTCTCACTTACCGCATGGAAAAGCCGGAAGAGCTGGCAGAAGTCATGCATATCAAAAAGCTCATGAACATCCCCGGCGGCGTGCTGGTGGTCAATCCGGTGCCCAAGGAGTACGAGCTCGATCCGGTCCGCACTAGAAAGGCGGTTGATGCGGCTATGGAAGATGTCCGCAAAAACCACGTCATGGGCAAAGCGATCACCGGCTACATGATGGGCAGGATCAAGGATTATCTCGGCCCCGAGAGCGTGGAGGCCCAGAAGGCCTTCCTGCTCAACAACGCGGAGCTGGCGGCGAAGCTAGCCGGCGCGATCGCGGACCAGAACCGGAAGATGAGAGAAGCAGGGAAATAAGAGCGACCGGCTGCCGCAAATGTGCCTTTACGGAGTGAAGGGATGTTTGCGGCAGTTTTGTGAGAAAGCAAAAAAGGATTTGCTTTCTCAAGGCTTTCTTCGTAAAATCTATGTATCGGCATTCTGCTGATGCACTGCAGGGTTCTTCTGCGGTGAGATTTCAATTTTTTAACCACATATTGTTACAGGCGGTAAGGGGCTGGCCGGGGACATCTCCTTCGGGGCTTTTGCTGCCTGGGAAAGGAGAAAGCGGATGAATTACGCGTTGTTCAGGAACACCGTGCTCGAATGGGTCGAGGCGGAAGGAGACTGGTCTGTGGACACGGACTGGGGAGAGAATGCCGGAGACTACCCCGGGGAGGCGTCGGCTTCTGCGGACAAGAGTCTACTGGAAGACTTTATTGAACTGGAACAGGAGAGGGGTGCTTTCTATGAGTTCATGACGATCTCGGTAAACCGGCTGTTCTATGCCTACCGCGAGGAGGGATGGGACGCTGTGCGCCGGGATCTGGAACGATTTCTGCGCAGGGAGAGCAAAACAGTGGAAAGAAAGAGGGGGATCGACTATGAAGCCAGGCTGGACCGGGAAGGAGTCGAATTGTATCGGAAGCTGCGCGCTCTTCGGGCAGAGATCGCCGCGCGAAGGCGGGTGCCTCCTTACATTGTTTTTATGAACAGATCCCTGTATGAAATGTGTGTGAACAGACCGGGGACGATAGAGGAAATGCAGAATCTGTATGGCGTGGGGAAGAAGAATTCTGCCGACTACGGGGAAGAATTCCTGGAGGTGATTCACAAGTACAATAGTGGAGAGGACCCCGCAATTGCAGATCAGACAGCGCCTGCGCCTTCAGCCGCACCCTTGTCAGTCGCAGAGGAACTCAGTCATTTTGCTGTTTCAAAAGCCACAGGTTGAGCGAGCCCACAGTGCCCGAGAGGGATTGGAGGTGGGACCGGATGGTCTCGAAGTCTGA
>CACXGR010000137.1 GCA_902767235.1 uncultured Lachnospiraceae bacterium
CAGAAAAATTTGAGACCGCCGCCCTGAGGGATTCTCGGGGCGGCGGCCTTTTGGGTTTAAAACCACCTTTAAGGTAAGTTGTTGACAGGTGTCAACAACCTACCTTAAAGGTGATATATGATTGACAGAATTGCATTAAATGTATACAATTATGCAAGACGCTGTCCGTCAGAAAGGGCAGGGTCATTATAGTGTTTTGGGGAATTGCGGGTCGGGGCCCGCAGAATGGAGATGAGATGAACAGCGAGTACGACTTCAACAAGGAGGTCTCCGACAAATACTCTCTGAGAGGAAGAGTATTCCATAAGATCCGCAACGATATTTTGAACGGAAGATATAAGGAGCACGAGGAACTCAAGGAGATCCGGATCGGTAAGGAGCTTGGGGTATCCAGGACGCCGGTCAGAGAGGCGCTCAGGCAGCTGGAACTGGAGGGTCTGGTTCAGATCATTCCCAACAGGGGAGCGTTCGTAACGGGGATTCAGGAAAATGATGTCCGGGATATTTATGCGATCCGGGCACTTTTGGAAGGGCTGTGCGCGAGGTGGGCCACAGAGAGGATCACACCGGAGCAGCTCGAGGCGATGGAGGAGAATGTCTATCTGGCGGAGTTCCATGCTGGCAAGGGCCATATGGAACAGATGGCGGAACTGGACAATCAGTTCCATCATATTCTCTATGATGCATGCGGATCGAAGATGCTGGAGCATCAGCTCATAGACTTCCACTCCTATGTGATGCGGATACGGAGAAAGACCCTGTCCACGATCGAGCGCAGCACGGCTTCCAATAAGGAGCACCGCGCGATCATGGAGGCGATCCGTGCGGGGAAAGCGGATCTCGCAGAGCGGCTGGCCAGTGAGCATATGAAAAATGCTTACGAGAATATGGTCAGGAACCGCCTGTACGACATATATAAAAACACGGAGGAATAGAGCTTCCGGGAAGGAGCAGTTTATGCAGAAGATACAGATGACCACCCCTTTGGTAGAGATGGACGGAGATGAGATGACCAGGATCATCTGGAAGATGATCAAGGACGATCTGCTTCTGCCCTATATCGATCTCAAGACGGAATATTACGACCTGGGACTTGTCAAAAGAGACGAGACCGACGATCGGATCACCCTTGAATCCGCTGAGGCCACCAAGAAGTACGGCGTCGCAGTCAAGTGTGCGACGATCACGCCCAATGCCGCCAGGGTAGAGGAATATCATCTCAAGAAAATGTATAAGAGCCCCAACGGCACGATCCGCGCCGCCCTCGACGGCACGGTATTCAGGGCCCCCATTCTGGTCAAGGGCATCGAGCCCTATGTCCGCACCTGGAAGAAGCCCATCACGATGGCACGTCACGCCTACGGCGATGTCTATAAGAATACGGAGATCAAAGTGCCCGGTCCGGGCACGGCCAAGCTCGTCTTCACAGGTGAGGACGGGAAAGAGATCAGCAAGACGATCCATGTATTTGACGGGCCCGGCATCATCCAGGGCATTCACAACACGGATCACTCCATCGAGGGGTTTGCCAGAAGCTGCTTCGAATATGCGCTCAGCGTCAAGCAGGACCTGTGGTTCTCCGTCAAGGACACGATCTCCAAGACCTATGACACCAATTTCAAGGAGATCTTCCAGAGACTGTACGACGAAGAGTACAAAGAGAAATTTGAAGCGGTCGGCACCACATATTTTTATACGCTGATCGATGACGCCGTTGCCCGCGTGATGCGCTCTGAGGGAGGATTTGTCTGGGCCCTCAAGAACTACGACGGAGATGTCATGAGCGATATGATGGCCACCAGCTTCGGATCGCTGGCCATGATGACCTCTATTCTGGTCTCCCCTGCCGGATACTATGAGTACGAGGCCGCCCACGGCACAGTGCAGAGGCATTATTACAAGCACCTCAAGGGAGAGAAGACCTCCACGAACTCCGTCGCCACGATCTTTGCCTGGACCGGCGCGCTGAGAAAGAGAGGAGAGCTCGACGGACTGAAAGATCTGGTGGATTTTGCCGACAAGCTCGACGAGGCCACACTGGAGACGATCGAGTCCGGCAGGATGACCGGAGATCTGGCGCTGATCACCACCCTTCCCAATGTGCAAAAGCTCGGGACCGAAGAATTTATCCTGGCGATCAGAGAAAATCTTGACAAGAAGATGAACGCCTGATCACAGAGGGCGCATATGGAAGACCTATAGAGATATCAAAACAGCCGTGCCTGCGCAGATGTGCAGGTACGGCTGTTATTTGGATTGCCCGGCTGTTATGGAAAAATACCCTATGGATCATGCGTTTTCGCTCAGCTCCTCCCACTCTTCGTAGAGTGCCGCGAGCTCCTCCTCCAACTGTTCTTTCCGGCTGTTGATCTCAGCCAGCTTTGCAGCGTCCGAATAGTTTTCCGGGAGAGCCATCTGCTCCTCTAAAGAAGCGATCTTCTCTTCGTATTCAGTGATCTTTTCCTCACATTTTCGAAGAGCATTCGCCGCCTTGCGGATCCTGGCCTGTTCCTCCTTCTGCTGCTCCCAGCTGAGTTTGCTGCTTCCGGAGCTTCCGGCATTCCCTGCTTCCGCAGCCGGAGAGGACAGGCCGGCTTCCACGGAGTTTCCGCGGGGAGAGGTGTGGGAATCGGCTGCGGACCGCACTCCCTGACCGTCCCGGTACGCGTCTTGAAGGAGTGTCTCCTCCACCTGGGCCGACTTCTCCAGGTAGAAGTCGTAGTTTCCGATGAAGCGGTCCGGCGTCTTTTCGGAATTGTTTCCGGGGTAATTGAGCAGGACCGTCTTTGTCAGGGAGAGGATGCGGCTTGCCGTGCGGTTGATAAAATATCGATCGTGGGAGACATACAGGACAGTGCCCTCGTAGGCGTTGAGCGCATTTTCCAGGACTTCCTTGGAGACCATATCCAGATGATTGGTGGGCTCGTCCAGGATCAGGAAGTTGGCCTTGGAGAGCATGAGCTTGGCCAGGGATACGCGTCCCTTCTCGCCGCCGCTCAGATCGCCGATCCGCTTGAAGACTTCCTCGCCTGTGAAGAGGAAGGAAGCCAGAAGGCTGCGGATCTGTGTGTTGTTCATGGCCGGGTACTCGTCGGAGATCTCCTCGAACACGGTCTTATCGTCGTGCAGTACATGATGCTCCTGGTCGTAGTAGCCGATGTGAACATTTGTCCCCAGACGGATCACGCCCTTGTCCGGCGCGACCTTCTCGTTGAGGATACTCAGGATCGTGGACTTTCCGGTGCCGTTGTCTCCGATCAGGGCGACGTGTTCCCCCCGACGGATCTTGAAGGAGAGGCCGGCGAAAAGTGCCTTTTCACCGTATGATTTGGCCAGACCGTCCACAGAGAGGACTTCCCGCCCGCTCTTGATGCAGGGCGTAAAGGTCAGCCGCATATCATCCCGGATATCCAGGGGCTTTTCGAGGACCTCTGTCTTTTGAAGCATCTTTTCGCGGGACTCCGCCCTGCGGATCGATTTTTCGCGGTTGAAGCGGCGGAGCTTTTCAATGACCTCCTCCTGATGGCGGATCTGGGCCTGGTTGTTCATATAGGCGTGATACTGCTGCTCCCGAAGGGCCTTTTTCCGTTCCGCATAGGCGGAATAATTGCCGCCGAACATCATGCCTTTGCCGTTTTCCAGTTCCAATATCTTCGTGACGGTCCTGTCCAGAAAGTAGCGGTCATGGGAGACGATCAGCACCGTGCCGCGGTAATTCATGAGATAGGTCTCCAGCCAGCGGATGCTGTTCATATCGAGATGGTTCGTGGGCTCGTCGAGCATGATTAGATCCGGCTTCTGCAAAAGAAGCTTGCTCAGGGCCGCCCGGGTCTTCTGCCCGCCGGAGAGCGTGGACACTTTCTGGTCAAATTCCTCAGGCGTAAAGCCGAGTCCCTTCAGGACGCCGGTGACTTCTCCCTTGTAGGCGTATCCGTTTTCGCGCTCGAAACGGTGGAGAAGATCGGTGTAGTCCGCGATCGTCTGCGTGAGCGCATCCCCTTTCAGATTCTCCATCTGTCTTTCGAGATCCGTCAGCCGGTTTTCCATATCGATCAGGTACTGCTTGACCGAGAGCGCCTCCTCATAGACTGTGCGCTCCGAGCTGAGCCCCTGGTTCTGGGCCAGGTATCCGTAGGAGCAGTCCCGCTCAAAAGATACCGTGCCGCCGTCGGCGTTCTCTTCCCCCACGATGATGCGCAGGAGCGTGGTCTTGCCGGCTCCGTTCACGCCTACGATGGCAGCCTTATCCCCTCTCTCCAGATGGAATGTCACGTCCCGCAGCACCGTATTCTCGGGATATTCTTTGCTGATATGATGACAGGCAAGGATCATTGGTGTTATCTCTCTTTTGAAATCTTGTTTATTACAGCTGTATCCCTCATCTTATAAAAAAAAGCGGGATAAGTCAAACCGGCCGGGAGGGGAGTGATGGGCGGGATGTGCGTCCTCATTTGCAATTGACGTGTTTTTGACGAATCGATATAATAATTATGTATACTTAATAAAAAATCGGGAAAGGACTAAGTGACAGCAGTGGAAGAACGGGGGATTTCACAGGCAGTGATCGGAAGGCTGCCTCGCTATTACAGATATCTCGGTGATCTGAAGAGTGAAGGGGTTGAGAGAATATCCTCTCAGGAGCTGAGCAGGATCATGAATGTCACAGCTTCACAGATCAGACAGGATTTCAATAACTTCGGCGGCTTCGGCCAGCAGGGATACGGCTACAATACCAGTTATCTTTATGAGGAGATCGGAAAGATCCTCGGTCTCAACAAGCAGCACGATATGATCCTGATCGGCGCGGGCAATCTCGGCCAGGCCCTTGTCAATTATATGAATCTCAAGAACAGAGGGTTTTCTTTCAAAGGCGCCTTTGATGTGAATCCTTCTCTCTTTGACAAGAGGATCGGCAATGTCCCGATCTATCCCATGGACCGGATGCCCTCATATATCAGCGAGAATCATATCGATATTGCGGTGCTCACGGTGCCGAAAGCGGCGGCGATAGAGATCACCGGCGTACTGGCGAAGACGCCGATCAAAGCGATATGGAATTTTGCCCACGTGGATCTCAAGGTACCGGACCGGATACAGGTCGAGAGCGTACATCTGCAGGACAGTCTCATGAAGCTCTCCTACAATATTCGCCGCCATGAGGAAGGAAAGTGAGAGAATCTGAGAGGGACGGTTCGTTCCGGACAGCATCGGAGCAGATCATAACAGACCGGATCGCGGCAGATCCGGTGCGTTCAGACGGATAAATGGAACGCCTCTTCCGGCAGCTTGCGGAAGAGGCGATTTTTTGGCAGATCACACTGCCGCGGATCAGAAAGGCAACGATCATGAAATACATTCTGACGGGCAATGAGATGGCGGAGGCGGACCGCCTCACATCGGAGAAGATCGGCATCCCTTCCATCGTGCTGATGGAGAGAGCGGCGCTGTCTGTGGCCGACGAGATCGCGCAGAGGTATCCGGCGCGCAGGCGGGTCACCATTCTGGCGGGCCCCGGCAACAACGGAGCGGACGGCCTGGCTGCGGGGCGCATCCTTTCGGACAGAGGGTATGAAGTGCAGTTCCTGCTCCTTACCGGAAAAGAGCCGCCGGAGGGGTCCTCCGCGAAGATCCAGCAGACGATCCTGAGATCCTGCGGTCTTAATATGTCGGAATTTGCAAAAGAAAAACTGGAGGCCTTTTCGCCCGGGGTCATCGTGGACGCGCTCTTCGGCACCGGTCTGCAGAGGCCTCTTGCCGGCAGAGCCGCGCAGATGGCGGCGCTCACGGCGCAGTACTGCGCCCGCACCGGCTGCAAAGTCGTGGGGCTGGACATCCCCTCCGGTATATCCTCTGAGGACGGCAGCATCATGGGATGTGCCTTTGAATGCGATCTCACAGTCACATTTGCCTACTATAAGAGGGGACATCTCATGTATCCCGGATGCCGTTTCTGCGGGGAGACAGTACTGCGGGAGATCGGCATTCACGACAGATGCTTCGCCTTTGCGCGGGAAGGACGGCCGGAGATGTTCATGTACGAGCCGGGCGATGCGGCGGAACTCGTCGGCGGGAGGGATCCCGGGGGAAACAAGGGGACCTTCGGCAAAATACTGATCGCGGCAGGCAGCTTTTCCATGTGCGGCGCGGCGCTTCTGTGCGCTAAGGCCTGCATGAGGAGCGGCGCGGGAATGGTTAAGATCTTTACGAGGGAGGAGAACCGGACGATCATCCAGCAGGCGCTCCCGGAGGCAATGCTGACCACCTATGAGGCGCTGCCCGGCGTCGGAACGGAAGACTATACGGCTGCCCGGAAAGCGCTGGCGGATTCTCTCATAAGAGATCTGGAATGGGCCGACGTCGTCGCGGCGGGACCGGCCATCGGGCTCGGCAGAGAGGGCGAATGCATCGTCAGGACCATCCTGGAGCATGCCGGAGAGAAAAACGCAGACGCGAAAGACAGACGCAGAGCCGTCTCCGGTATCATATTGGATGCCGACGCGCTGCGGCTGATCGCCTCGGACAGCGGACTGGATCTTCTTCTGCGGGAGAGGAATCCGGAGACGGCCTGCATTCTCACGCCGCACCTCGCCGAATTTGCGGACCTTGTCCACGTAAGCGTCTCTGTGGCCGGGGAGCGCAGGATCCCGCTCATGAGAGAACTGGCGTCTCGCTATCACTGTACGGTCCTGGGGAAAGATGCCAGGACGCTGATCGTAACGGACGGCGTCCGTCCGATCTGTATGATCGCGAACGGAAACAGCGGAATGGCCACGGCCGGCAGCGGAGATGTGCTGTGCGGCATCACGGGCGCCATGCTGGCGGGCCAAAGGAATACCGAAGGAAGCGCCTGCAGAGCGGCGCAGACGGCGGCGCTGATCCATGCCATGGCAGGGAGCCGCTGCAAAGAGAAGATGGGAGAGAGGGCCATGCTCGCCGGCGATATTCTGACAGCTGCGGGCGAAGTGCTCAAAGATATAGAGAATACTTGATCCGGAGGAGAATGGAACGATGGAAAGCCTGAATTACATAACATCTTGCAGAACAGAAGAATCCGCGGGACATGACAGGGTCTGGGCGCAGATCGATATGGACGCCGTCCTGTACAATATGGAGAGCATGCGGAACCATATCCGCCAGGAGACGCAGATCATAGCGGTGCTCAAGACCAACGCTTACGGACACGGCGCAGCCGCCATTATGCGGGAACTGGAAAAGGTCCCCTATGTGTGGGGATATGCTGCGGCGACCTATGAGGAGGCCAAAGAGCTCCGCAATCAGGGCGCCCGCAAGCCGATCCTGCTTCTGGGCTATGTTTTTCCCTACTGCTACAGAGACCTTGCGCACTCAGAGATCCGCCCGGCGGTCTTCAGGGAGGATATGCTGGCGCAGCTGTCCCAGGCGGCAGCAGCGGAAGGAAAGCCCGTCTGTGTCCATGTGGCGCTGGATACAGGCATGGGGCGGATCGGCGTACAGCCCGACGATAGCGGCCTTGCCTTTGTCAAAAAGGCTATAAATACGCCCGGCGTGATCGTGGAGGGCATGTTCACGCACTTCGCCAAAGCGGATGAAGAGGACGCGGCGCCCACAAAAAGACAGATCGCGCTCTACGAGGGATTCAGGGACAGGATCCGGGAAGAACTGGGATATGACATCCCGATCTGCCACTGCTCCAACAGCGCCGGCATCATTGCGTTTCCCCAGGCCAACATGGACGCCGTCCGGGCCGGGATCACGCTTTACGGACTCTGGCCTTCGGACGAGGTGAGCCGCACCGCTGTGCCGCTAAGGCCTGTCATGTCCCTCTATTCTCACATCGTGTACATCAAGGATGCCGGCCCCGGCGTGAGCGTCAGCTACGGAGGCACCTTCACGACGACCAAGGAGAAGACAAGGATCGCGACGATACCGGTCGGGTACGGCGACGGATATCCCAGGAGCCTTTCCGGGAAGGGATATGTTCTGATCTGCGGCCAAAAAGCGCCGATCCTGGGAAGGGTGTGCATGGACCAGATGATGGTGGATGTCACAGATATCCCGGACGCGCACGAGGGAAGCCTGTGTACGCTGATCGGCAGAGACGGCGGCTGCGGGATCACCATGGAAGAGCTGGGAGATCTCTCGGGGCGATTCAACTATGAACTGGCCTGCGACATAAACAGCCGTGTGCCCAGGATCGTCTGCGGGGGAAGCCTCGGTTGACGGTTTCGCATGTTAATGGTATAGTCAAGATTGGATTTCTTTGGAAAGAATATGCCGCAGCCCCATTTTCGGCGGGAATCATGCTGCTGCAATATAAATCAGGGGCCCGAAGGGCCCGGTATGGAGGGAAAAATGTCAGGACATTCCAAATTCGCAAACATCAAACACAAAAAAGAAAAAAATGACGCCGCCAAGGGTAAGATCTTTACGATCATCGGCCGCGAGATCGCAGTCGCCGTCAAGGAGGGCGGAGCCGACCCCGCCAATAACTTCAAGCTGGCCAAGGTCATTGCCAAAGCCAAGTCAAACAATATGCCCAATGAGACTATCGAGCGCGGGATCAAGAAGGCGGCCGGCGATGTGGGCAATGTAAACTTCCAGTACAATACCTATGAGGGATACGGCCCCGGCGGGATCGCGATCATCGTGGACACGCTGACGGACAATCAAAACAGAACGGCGGCCAATGTCAGATCCGCTTTTACGAAAGGAAACGGAAGCATCGGTACACCCGGCTGCGTTTCGTTTATGTTTGACAAGAAAGGACAGATCATCATCGACAAAGAAGAGTGCGATCTGAGCGCCGATGATCTCATGATGATCGTTCTCGATGCGGGTGCGGATGATATCAGAGAAGAGGAGGACAGCTTCGAGATCCTCACGTCGGAGGAGGATTTTGACGCGGTGGAGAAAGCCCTCAAGGACGAAGGCATTGTGCTCGCATCCTCAGAAGTCACCATGATCCCCCAGAATTATGTCAAAGTGACCGACGAGACGGTCATGAAACAGATCCGCAGGATCCTGGACATTCTGGACGATGACGACGACGTGCAGGCCGTATATCACAACTGGGAAGAAGACTGAGCGGGCAGCCTGCCGGCATATTCAGACAGAACAATAACAGTTTTAAAGAACGGGCAGCTTTGTGTGGGTGCGCAAGGCTGCCTCATTGCCATCATGGAAGGATACCAACCGTATGCAGATACCGGATCAGATCGGCGTTCCCGATGAGGGACACAGTGAATTCAGGCTTTTGAAGAACCCGCTGCCGGAGCCCCCCAGAAGATCTCACGTCCCGATGGATTTTGACCTGGCGGTGCCGGATGATGACGATTTTGATCTGATGACCGGCGAAGAAGATGATTTTGATATCTGACATACCTTGGACGGCGGACCGTTGCGGAAGATAAGAAAGGGTGTAGAACGAATGGCTTCATCCAAAGCTAGAAGGAGTACAGGAAGCAGTAAAAAGAGTGCCGCAAACAGTAATAAGAAGGGCACGAGGAACACGAGATCCTCGAGAATGACCAAGGCGGAAGCGGAAGCGATCGCCAGGGAGGAAGAGCGCGCCATGGAAGTGCGCAGAGATATCCGTATGCTGATCTTTCTCGGCGTCATGGTCTTTTTGTTCATCTCTGCCCTGGGATACGGCGGAATGATCGGAAAGGCTGTCTCTTCCGTGATGTTCGGCCTTTTTGGCGTGCCGGCTTATATTTTTCCCCTGTTTGTCTCGCTGGTCGTCGTCTTTGTCATCTCGAATCTGGGAAAGAGGACACTCCCGGCAAGGACAGCAGCGCTCATCGGGCTCTTTGTCTGTGCCTGTACGGCGTTCGAGATCTTAAGCGGAGAGGTCTCAGCGGCGGGCAAATATGATCCTGCCCTGATCTATCAGCGATGTGCGGCATCCAAAGAGGGCGGAGGCCTTTTGGG
>CACXGR010000138.1 GCA_902767235.1 uncultured Lachnospiraceae bacterium
GAACAGACCGGTATGTCAGAAATGAGCCGGAACAAACCGGTTTGTCAAAATATTGATCAATTTACCATAGAAACGGATAGTAAACGCATGGCTGTGAAGATGAAGAAACCGGATTACTGGCCCGCCCTCGAAGAGGGAGAGAGAATGGCCGGGATCCAGAGAGAGCGCGATGCCCGCAGACGGAGCATCATCAATAAGGAAGACTGCATCCGCATCAGAGGCGCCAATGAGCACAATCTCAAGAACCTGACGCTGGAGATCCCGCGCAATGAGCTGGTGGTACTGACCGGACTGTCGGGATCGGGCAAGTCGTCGCTGGCTTTTGACACGATCTATGCCGAGGGGCAGAGAAGATATATGGAGTCCCTGTCCTCCTATGCGAGGCAGTTCCTGGGACAGATGGAGAAGCCGGATGTGGAGAAGATCGAGGGATTGTCCCCCGCGATCTCCATAGACCAGAAGTCGACCAACAGAAACCCCAGGTCTACGGTGGGCACTGTGACGGAGATCTATGACTATTTCCGCCTTCTGTATGCCAGGATCGGCATTCCCCACTGCCCGAACTGCGGCAGGGAGATCGCGAGGCAGACAGTGGACCAGATGGTGGACCGAATCATGGAACTGCCCGAGCGCACAAGGATCCAGATTCTCGCGCCGGTGGTCCGCGGCAGGAAGGGCGAGCACCAGAAGGTCATCGACCGGGCGAGAAAGGCCGGTTATGTGCGCCTGCGCATCGACGGCAATCTCTACGACGTGTCCGAGGACATTAAACTGGAGAAGAATATCAAGCACAATATCGAGGTGATCGTCGACCGCCTTGTGGTGAAGGAAGGCATTGAGAGGAGACTGACGGATTCTGTGGAGAACGCGCTGCAGCTGGCGGACGGCCTTCTGCAGGTGGACGTCGTGGACGGAGAGCTGATGCAGTTCTCCCAGAGTTTTGCCTGCCCGGACTGCGGTATCAGTGTGCCGGAGATCGAGCCCAGGAGCTTCTCCTTCAACAATCCTTTCGGCGCCTGCCCGAACTGCGCGGGCCTCGGCTACAGGATGGAATTTGCCCCGGAACTGATCGTCCCCGATGAGACCAGGTCCATCAATGAGGGCGCGATCGCCGTGCTCGGATGGCAGTCCTGCATGAACAAGGGGAGCTTCGCCAACGCGATCCTGCTGGCCCTGTCGGAGAAGTTCGGCTTCAGTATGGATACGCCGTATAAAGACCTTAAGCCCGAAGTCAAGAAGATGCTGATGTACGGCACGGACCAGAGTGTCGACGTCTACTACGAGGGACAGAGGGGAAAGGGCGTTTATCCCGTAACTTTCGACGGACTGATCCGCAACACGGAGCAGCGCTACCGCGAGACGGGCTCCGATACTATGAAGGCAGAATATGAGTCCTTCATGCGCATTACGCCCTGCGGTACCTGCGGCGGGAAGCGTCTGCGCAAGGAATCCCTGGCGGTCACAGTCGGCGGCATCGATATCTATGACCTCACCTGCATGTCCATCAGAATGCTGCAGGATTTTCTGGACAATCTGGAACTGACATCCACCCAGCAGAAGATCGGCCACCAGGTCCTCAAGGAGATCAAGGCCAGAGTGGGCTTTTTGATCGACGTGGGGCTGGACTACCTGACACTGGCGAGAGCGACAGCGACGCTGTCCGGCGGAGAGGCCCAGAGAATCAGGCTGGCGACGCAGATCGGCTCGGGACTGGTCGGGGTGTGCTATATTTTGGACGAGCCGAGCATCGGCCTTCACCAGAGAGACAACGACAAGCTCCTGCGGACCCTCAAGAACCTGAGAGATCTGTGGAATACGGTCATCGTGGTGGAACACGACGAAGACACAATGCTTGCGGCGGACTACATCGTAGACATCGGGCCTGGCGCGGGCTCCCACGGCGGCAAAGTAGTGGCGCAGGGCACCGCGGAGGAGATCATGGCGGTTCCGGAGTCCATCACGGGGCAGTACCTGAGCGGGAAGAAGGCCATTCCGGTACCGGAAGACCGCAGAGAGCCCTCCGGATGGATCAAGGTGCGCGGCGCGCGCGTCAACAATCTCAAGAATATCGATGTGGAGATCCCGCTGGGGGTCATGACGGTAGTAACCGGCGTTTCGGGCTCGGGCAAGAGCTCATTGGTAAACGAGATCCTTTACAAACACCTGGCCAAAACTTTGAACAGGGCCAGGACTATCGCGGGAGAGCATGACGGGATCGACGGGCTCGAGAACCTGGACAAGGTCATCGCTATCGACCAGTCCCCGATCGGAAGGACCCCCAGGTCCAACCCGGCGACCTATACGGGCGTCTTTGACATGATCCGCGCGCTGTTCGCGGGCACTCCGGACGCCAAGGCGAAGGGTTACAGCAAGGGAAGATTCTCTTTTAACGTCAAGGGCGGCAGATGCGAGGCCTGCGGAGGAGACGGCATTCTCAAGATCGAGATGCACTTCCTGCCGGATGTCTACGTGCCCTGCGAGGTCTGCCACGGCAAGCGCTACAACCGCGAAACGCTGGAAGTGCGCTACAAGGGCAAGAATATTTACGACGTATTGGATATGACCGTCGAGGAAGCCGTCACTTTCTTCGAGAATGTGCCCTCCATAAGGCGCAAGATCCAGACGCTCTACGATGTGGGACTCGGCTACGTGAAGCTTGGACAGCCCTCCACAGAGCTGTCGGGAGGCGAGGCGCAGAGGATCAAGCTCGCGACGGAGCTGTCCAGGAAGAGCACCGGCAAGACGATCTATATTTTGGACGAGCCGACGACGGGACTTCATTTCGAAGACGTCGCCAAGCTCAATGTGATCCTTCACCAGCTGGTGGAGGGGGGCAACACGGTGGTCGTCATCGAGCACAACCTGGATGTGATCAAGACGGCGGACTACATCATCGACATGGGACCCGAGGGCGGAGACGGAGGCGGCAC